>NZ_JCBANG010000003.1:0-161975 GCF_059760905.1 Achromobacter sp. 1011811831 | reverse complement strand
CAAAGCCCCGGCCTGGCCGGGGCTTTGTCATTGGGGCTGCGTCATCGAGACGGGCCGGTCAAGGCCAGGCCATCGAGGCGCGAACGGCGTCCATGCCTACTTCACTTCCTCGATCGACTTCACGTCGTCCTTGTTGATCTGCACCTTGCGGCCGTCCTTCTCATACTCGTAGGTGCCCGTCTTCTTGTCGTATTCGGGCTTGTCGGACGTCACGGTCGAGCTGCCGTCTCGCTGGTTGATCACCGAAGGCGAGGAGCAGCCGGCCAACACCGCGAATCCGGTCATCGCCAGAGCCAGGGCCATGTTCTTGATCTTCATGAGCGTGTTCTCCGAGAATGGCTAGAACATTCACTCTAACGTCCCGAACGCGCTCCGCCGGTGACGGGATGTGGCGAAAATGCATACGAACGTAATACCCGTTCGACGCCCCGGGACTACCGCGTTTCCTTGCATTTCCCCAGGGGAAACGCCAGAAAAAACCCCTCGCGGGACGCGCCCGGGAGGGGTTTTCAAGGACTTACATGCCGCAAGCAGCCATTACAGGACCGGCAGCATCGGGCATCACATCTTGGCGTGGGCCTCGAGGTAGCGCCGCACGGCGGCCGCGTCGCAGTCCATGACCTCGACGCGCTGCGGCAGCGATTCCAGGTCCGCCAGATTGCCCGGCGGCGGGGCCGGACGGCCCAGCGCTTCCTCGATGGTCTCGGAGAACTTGGCCGGCAAGGCGGTTTCCAGCACCAGCATCGGCACGCCCGGCTCGACGAACTCGCGCGCGACCTTGACGCCGTCGGCGGTGTGCGGATCGACCAGCACGCCGGACTCGTCGTACACCGAGCGGATGGTGGCCAGGCGGTCGGCGTGGGTGCTGGCGCCCGACACGAAGCCGTAGCGCGATTCGAACTCGGGCTTGAGCGCCGACAGGTCGAACGAGCCGTCGCGCGCCAGGCCGGCCCACAGCGCCTGCACGCGGGCCGGGTCGCGGCCCACCAGATCGAACACGAAGCGCTCGAAGTTGGACGCGCGCGAGATGTCCATGGACGGGCTGGACGTGGCGTAGGTCTGCTCGGCCGGACGCGGACGGTAGACGCCGGTGCGGAAGAACTCTTCCAGCACGTTGTTCTCGTTCGTGGCCAGCACCAGGCGGCGCACCGGCAGCCCCATGCTGCGGGCGATGTGGCCCGACAGGATGTTGCCGAAATTGCCCGAGGGCACCGCGAACGAGACCTGGTCGCCGGCCTTGGACGTGGCGCGCAGCCAGCCGTGGAAGTAGTACACCACCTGGGCGGCGATGCGCGCCCAGTTGATGGAGTTCACGGCGCCCAGGCGGTAGCGGGTCTTGAAGTCCAGGTCGCCGGCCAGGGCCTTGACGATGTCCTGGGCCTGGTCGAACACGCCGCGCACGGCGATGTTGTGGATGTTCTCGTCCTGCAGCGAATACATCTGCGCGCGCTGGAAGGCGCTCATGCGGCCGTGCGGCGACAGCATGAACACCGACACGCCGCGCTTGCCGCGCAGCGCGTACTCGGCCGCCGAACCGGTATCGCCGGAGGTGGCGCCCAGGATGTTCAGCGTGGCGCCGCGCTTGCCCAGCACGTATTCGAAGACCTGGCCCAGGAACTGCATGGCCATGTCCTTGAACGCCAGCGTCGGGCCTTCCGACAGGCCCAGCAGCGACAGGCCGCCGGCCAGCGGGCGCAGCGGCACGATGTCCTCGCTGCTGAACACCTGCGTGTTGTAGGCCGCGCGCGTCAGGCGGCGCAGGTCCTCGACGGGGATGTCGGTCGCGAACAGCGACAGCACCTCGAACGCCAGGTCGGCGTACGACAGGCCGCGCCAGGACTCCAGCGTCTGCGCCGACACCTGCGGCAGTTGCTCGGGCACGGCCAGCCCGCCGTCCGGCGCCAGGCCTTCGAGCAGGATGTCCGAGAATTCCAGCGCGGCCATGCCGCCACGTGTGGAGATATATTTCATATCAGGTGCTCCACGCGCAGGCGCGTCACCTTCGAGCGCACGAATGGCAGCGACTCGATGCGTTCGATGGCCTGGTTGACATTGCCTTCCAGCGCCTCGTGCGTCAGGAAGATGATGTCGGCGCCGCCGATGCTGGACGGCTGCTGGATCATCGAACCGATCGAGATCGAACGGTCGGCCAGCAGGCGCGCGATGTCGGCCAGCACGCCCGGCTGGTCGTCCACGCGCAGGCGCAGGTAGTACGAGGTGCTGACCTGCTCGATCGGCAGGATCGGCGTGTCGGACATGGCGTCGGGTTGGAAGGCCAGGTGCGGCACGCGGTTGCCCGGGTCGGCCGTATGCAGGCGGGTCACGTCGACCAGGTCGGCCACCACGGCCGAGGCGGTGGGCTCTTCGCCCGCGCCCTGGCCGTAGTACAGCGTCGGGCCCACGGCGTCGCCCTTGACCAGCACGGCGTTCATCGCGCCCTCGACATTGGCCAGCAGGCGCTCGGCCGGCACCAGCGCGGGATGCACGCGCAGCTCGATGCCCTCGGCGCGGCGCTTGGTGATGCCCAGCAGCTTGATGCGGTAGCCCAGGCGCTCGGCCAGCTCGATGTCCTCGGCGGCCAGCTGCGAGATGCCTTCGATGTAGGCGCGGTCGAACTGCACCGGCACGCCGAAGGCCAGCGAGGCCAGCAGGGTCAGCTTGTGCGCCGCGTCCACGCCCTCGACATCGAAGGTCGGGTCGGCTTCGGCGTAGCCCAGGCGCTGCGCCTCGGCCAGCACGTCGGCGAAAGGCAGGCCGCGCGTGCGCATCTCGGACAGGATGAAATTGGTGGTGCCGTTGATGATGCCGGCGACCCACTGGATGCGGTTGGCGGTCAGGCCTTCGCGGATGGCCTTGATGATGGGGATGCCGCCAGCCACGGCGGCCTCGAAGGCCACCATCACGCCGCGCTCGTGCGCGGCGGCGAAGATCTCGTTGCCATGCTTGGCCAGCAGCGCCTTGTTGGCGGTGACCACGTGCTTGCCATTGGCGATGGCCTCGAGCACCAGCTCGCGGGCCAGCGTGTCGCCGCCGATCAGCTCGACCACGATGTCGATGGCCGGGTCGCGCACCAGCGCGTGCACATCGGTATCCACCGGCAGCGTATCGCCCACGCGCGAGCGCGCCTTGGCCACGTCGCGCACGGCGGCGCGGGTCACTTCAATGCGGCGGCCGGCGCGGCGCGCGATTTCCTCGGCGTTGCGCGACAGCACCGTCCAGGTGCCGCCACCGACCACGCCCAGGCCCAGCAGGCCGACTCTCATGGGATTCATCGCGGCGCCTTCGGCGGGCGGGCGTTGAGGGGAATTCATTGTATTTCTCCAATATGCTCAGCAGACCAAGACCCACGTCGCGACTGGCAGCAGCCGTCCCTCCAAGATCGGGATGCCGCGGAGCCGGCTTTGCCGGTCCGCAGGCATGCCCCTGGGGGAAAGCGCGCAGCGCTTCGGGGGGGCCCTACTTCAGCAGTCCGTCTTTACGGAACATGTCCTTGATGCCGCGCACCGCCTGGCGGGTGCGCTGCTCGTTTTCGATAAGAGCGAAGCGCACGTATTCGTCGCCGTACTCGCCGAAGCCGATCCCGGGGGAAACGGCCACCTTCGCATCCGACAGGACACGCTTGGAGAATTCCAAAGAGCCCATCGCCCTGTAGGGTTCGGGGATCTGCGCCCAGATGTACATGGACGCCTTGGGAATCTCCACATTCCAACCTGCTTCATGCAGACCGCGCACGAGCACGTCGCGGCGGCTTTGGTATTGGGCCACGATCTCGTTGACGCAGTCCTGCGGGCCGTCCAGCGCGGCGATGGACGCCACCTGGATCGGCGTGAACGTGCCGTAGTCGTGATAGCTCTTGATGCGCGCCAGCGCGCCGACCAGCTCGCGGTTGCCGACCATGTAGCCAATGCGCCAGCCCGCCATGTTGTAGCTCTTGCTCATCGTGAAGAACTCGACGGCGACATCGCGCGCGCCGGGCACCTGCATGATGGACGGCGCCACGTAGCCGTCGAAGGTGATGTCGGCGTAGGCCAGGTCATGCACGACCAGGATGTCGTGTTCCTTGGCCAGCGCCACCACGCGCTCGAAGAACGACAGGTCCACGCACTGCGCGGTGGGGTTGCTGGGAAAGCCCAGCACCATCATCTTGGGCTTGGGAATGGACTCGCGCACGGCGCGCTCCAGTTCCTCGAAGAAATCCACGCCCGGCGTCATGCGCACCGAACGGATGTTGGCGCCGGCGATGACCGCGCCGTAGATGTGGATGGGGTAGCTGGGATTGGGCACCAGCACGGTGTCGCCGCGGTCCAGCGTGGCCAGCATCAGGTGGGCCAGGCCTTCCTTGGAGCCGATGGTGACGATGGCCTCGGAATCCGGATCCAGCTCCACCGCGTAGCGGCGCTGGTACCAGTCACAGATGGCCTTGCGCAGGCGCGGGATGCCCTTGGACACCGAGTAGCCGTGCGTGGTCGGGCGGGTGGACGCTTCCACCAGCTTGTCGACGATGTGCTTGGGGGTCGCGCCGTCCGGATTGCCCATGGACATGTCGATGATGTCTTCGCCGCGCCGCCGGGCCGCCATCTTGAGCTCGCCGGTAATGTTGAAAACGTACGGGGGCAGGCGCTCAATGCGGGAGAACTTCCTCATGATGGGAATCCTTAGGGGGCGAGGGGGCGAAAAAATCCAGGGCGCGGATGCGCTTGGGTGAAAACGGGACCGCAGGCCGCGCGCGGACACGATTGCAGCGCAGCAAAACCCTGTAATCTAGCGCAAGCGCGCCCAGGCGGCAAATGGCGCAAAAACGGGGCCTGCTCCCCCGTTTTTCCCAGGGAACCGCCGGCCCCGGCCGACCCATCCCGATCCGGTCCGGCGACCGTGGATACCCTGCAACATGCAGTCATTCCGATGCGCTATCATCGGGTACACCAAGCCGGAGTTTTTATTGAAGCTGCATACCGATCCTGCGACGGCCGCCCTGAATACCGTCACCGCTTACGGTGATGGCTACATCGAGGTCAACCAGGTACGTTTTTCCTCCTCGGTCGCTTTCGGACCCGAAGGCGAAGTCACCACCTGGCCCGTGCAGTCGCCGGCCGACATCACCTCAGCCCTGCTGCACCAGGCCGCCGGAATGGTCGAGCCCGTGCGCGACCCGCTGGCCTTCCTGGACGAACCCGAAGCCGCCCCCGGCCGCCCGGCCAACGCGCCCGAGGTGCTGCTGGTGGGCACGGGCGCGCGCCAGCGTTTCCTGCGTCCCGAGGTCTTGCGTCCCCTGTTGGCCATCGGCGTCGGCGTGGAAGTGATGGACACCCACGCGGCCTCGCGCACCTACAACATCCTGATGGCGGAGGGCCGGCGCGTGGTCGTCGCCCTCATCCCCCCGAACGGAGATTCCCCCGAATGACGCCGAGCATAGGCAAACCCGCCCCGCTGTTCACTGCCGAGAGCACCATCGGCCCGATCAGCCTGGAGCAATGCCAGGGCCGCGCCGTGGTCCTGTATTTCTACCCCAAGGACAACACCCCTGGCTGCACCACCGAGAGCCAGGATTTCCGCGACCTGCACGCCGAGTTCCTGTCGGCCAGCGCGGTCGTGGTCGGCATCTCGCGCGACTCGCTGAAGTCGCACGAGAATTTCAAGGCCAAGTACGAGCTTCCTTTCCCGTTGATCTCCGACGCCGACGAAACCGTCTGCAACCTGTACGGCGTCATCAAGCAGAAGAACATGTACGGCAAGCAGGTGCGCGGCATCGAGCGCAGCACCTTTCTGATCGACGCCTATGGCGTGCTGGTGCAGGAGTGGCGCGGGGTGAAGGTCCCGGGCCACGCCAAGGAAGTCCTGCAAGCCGCCAAAAGCATCGGTTAGCCGTGCGAGCAAGACCCGTCAGGCGCCATAGCCAGCCGGCCCACACTGGAGAGTGACTCATATGCCGCTTCCGAAGTTGCCTACCCGCCCCGCAGCTATCCTGACCTTCCCCTCGGGCGAGAACGCCCGGGCGCAGGCCCGCAGCCCCAAGACCGCCGCTGCGCGGTCCAACACGCAAGCCGCCCTTGCCGAGGACGACGACGACCTGCTGGTCCAGCCCGAGCTGGACGGCATGGCCGCCCCGGCCGCCCGCGGCAAGTCCCAGATTCCCGCGCCCGCCCGCCAGGTGCCGCCGCCCGCCCCCGCGGCGCCGGCCGCCCGCGCCGAGCGCCCCGTCAAGGCCGCCCCGGCGCCGGCCAAGCGCGCCAAGCCGCGCGCGCAGAACGCGCCGAGCAAGCTGTTCGTGCTGGACACCAACGTGCTGCTGCACGATCCCAGCTCGCTGTTCCGCTTCGAAGAGCACGACATCTTCCTGCCGATGATGACGCTGGAAGAGCTGGACCACCAAAAGAAGGGCATGCCCGAAGTGGCGCGCAACGCGCGCCAGGTCAGCCGCTCGCTGGACGCGCTGGTGCAGGACGCCAAGCAGCTGGACGACGGGCTGGAGCTGTCGGCGCTGGGCAACAAGGACGCCACCGGCCGCCTGATGTTCCAGACCACGGCCATCCACAGCACCCTGCCCTCGGACCTGCCCATGGGCAAGGCCGACAACCAGATCCTGGGCGTGGTGCGGGCGCTGCAGGAAAAGTACCCGCAGCGCGAGGTCGTGCTGGTGTCGAAAGACATCAACATGCGCCTGAAGGCCCGCGCGCTGGGCATGGCGGCCGAGGACTACTACAACGACCACGTCCTGGAAGACTCGGACCTGATGTACTCGGGCGTGATGCAGCTGCCCGAAGACTTCTGGAACAAGCACGGCAAGAACGTCGAATCCTGGCAACAGGGCGGCACCACGTTCTACCGCATCAACGGCCCGCTGTGCGCGCAGTTCGTGGTCAACCAGTTCGTCTACTTCGAAGGCCAGATGCCGCTGTACGCGCAGGTGCGCGAGGTCAGCGGCAAGACGGCGGTGCTGGCCACGCTGCGCGACTACACCCACGGCAAGAACAATGTCTGGGGCATCACCGCGCGCAACCGCGAGCAGAACTTCGCCATGAACCTGCTGATGAACCCGGAATGCGACTTCGTGTCGCTGCTGGGCCAGGCGGGCACGGGCAAGACGCTGCTGGCGCTGGCCGCCGGCATCACCCAGGTGCTGGAGACCAAGCGCTACACCGAGATCATCATGACCCGCGTCACGGTGCCGGTGGGCGAGGACATCGGCTTCCTGCCGGGCACCGAAGAGGAAAAGATGCTGCCCTGGATGGGCGCCCTGGAAGACAACCTGGACGTGCTGAACATGGGCGAAGGCGAAGGCAACGGCGATTGGGGGCGGGCCGCCACCATGGACCTGATCCGCTCGCGCATCAAGGTCAAGTCGCTGAACTTCATGCGCGGCCGCACCTTCCTCAACAAGTACCTCATCATCGACGAGGCGCAGAACCTGACGCCCAAGCAGATGAAGACGCTGGTCACGCGCGCCGGCCCCGGCACCAAGGTGATCTGCCTGGGCAACATCGCCCAGATCGACACGCCCTACCTCACCGAGGGCAGCTCGGGCCTGACCTTCGTGGTCGACCGCTTCAAGGGCTGGCCGCACGCGGGCCACGTCACGCTGCAGCGCGGCGAGCGCTCGCGGCTGGCGGACTACGCGGGCGACGTGCTCTGACCTCGCGTTCCGCCTGGCAACAAAAAAGCCCCTTGAGCGATCAAGGGGCTTTTTCTTTGGGGCCGCGTCCCGGAGAACGGGCGCGGCGGCCGCCGGCTTACTTCTCGGCGGCGTTGGTGATGGCGCTGCCGGCCCGCGACACGTCCTTGCCCATGCCCGCCATGGTGTTGCACCCGGCGAGCACGAAACCGAACACCACGAAGGCGGTCAACACGATCTTCCCGCGCATGCTGGAACTCCTGATCAAATAAAAGGGAAACGGCGCCCAGCTTAAACGATCTGCACGCGCAGTTCGCCCAGGCCCTCGATGCCGCCCGTGATGACATCGCCCTTCACGACGGCGCCCACGCCCTCGGGCGTGCCGGTGAAGATGATGTCGCCCGGCTGCAGCTCGAACAGGCCCGACAGGTAGGCAATGCTTTCCGGCACGTTCCAGATCATCTGCGAGATGTCGCTGGATTGCTTGCGCTGGCCGTTCACGTCCAGCCAGATGGCGCCCTTGTCCAGCGTGCCCACGGCGCTGCGCGGATGGATCGGACCCAGCGGCGCGGACTGGTCGAAGGCCTTGCCCACTTCCCAGGGACGGCCCTGCTTCTTCATTTCGCCCTGCAGGTCACGGCGCGTCATGTCCAGGCCCAGCGCATAGCCCCAGACGCAGTCGTTGGCCTGCTCGACCGGGATATCGCGGCCGCCCTTGCCCAGCACCACGACAAGCTCCATCTCGTAATGCAGGTTGGAGGTCTTGGGCGGGTAAGGCATCTTGCCGGTTTCGCCGTCAGCCACGTTCAGCACGGCGTCAGCGGGCTTGCAGAAAAAGAACGGGTCTTCGCGGCCGGTGAAGCCCATTTCCTTGGCGTGCTCGGCGTAGTTGCGGCCGACGCAATAGACACGGCGCACCGGAAAGCGCGCGTTGCTGCCGACGACGGGAACCGAGGTCTGCGGGGAAGGAGGCAATACGTAGTCCATGCTGACTCAACCTATGACGAGCGCGCGGCCGGGTATCGGCGCGCGGGTGACGGAACCTGAGGAAATGGCCGCCGCCCCGCTCTTGGGCTACAGCGGGGCGGCGCGCGAAACATCCGGAAGTTTATCCCTTTCCGGCCATGGCGGAAGCGCTCATGCGGGCGGCTTGAACCCAGGGATATCCCCATCGAACACCACCAGCCGATCGATGAAACCGGCCATGTAGGCCTTCATTTCCTGGTGCGCGGGCGAGACCTGGTAGCGGTCGTGCGCCGCGCTGTCGGGAAACGCGGCGACCACCGCATGCGTCAGCCCGTCGGCGCGCGAGGCCTCGTTGGCGCGGAAGGCATAGGCCGCGACGCCATCGCATTCGGCCAGGACGCGGCGGCAATAGCCCTGCACCCGTTCGTGGAAGCGCGCGTCCGCGTCGGCGGACAGGCTCAGCATGACGACATGAAGAAACATCAGGACTCCTTTCTGGATCGGGTTGCGGCCAGCCACAGGCGCGAGACCAGGCCCATGATGCCGTCGCGCAACAGCAGCACGCACAGCACGAAGATGGCGCCCTGCACGATCAGCACCCAGGACCCCAGCGGCGCCAGGTAGTTCTGCAGGGACACGAAGGTGAAGGCGCCGGCCAGCGGGCCGAAGACGGTGCCGATGCCGCCCAGCAGCGCCATCAGCACCACTTCGCCGTTGGCGTGCCAGTGCACATCGGTCAGCGAGGCCACGCCGAACACCAGCACCTTCAGGCCGCCGGCCAGCCCGGCCAGCGAGGCGGACAAGGTGAAGGCCAGCAGCTTGTAGCGCGACGTGGAATAGCCCAGCGAGCGCGCGCGCTGCTCGTTGTCGCGCACCGAGCGTATGACCTCGCCAAAGGGCGAGTTCAGCACCCGCAGCACGAAGGCGTAGCCCAGCGCGAACACGGCCAGCGTGAAGTAGTACATGGGCATGACGCCGTCCAGGTCCCAGATCCCGAACAGCTTGCCGCGCGGCACGCTTTGCAGGCCGTCCTCGCCGCCGGTGAAGCCGGCCTGCACGGCGATGAAGTACACCAGCTGCGACAGGGCCAGCGTGATCATGGCGAAGTAGATGCCTTGCCGGCGGATGGCGATGGCGCCGAAGGCCAGCCCCAGCAGCCCGCCGGTCAGCGCCCCCGCCAGCAGCCCCAGCTCGGGCGTGGCGCCCAGCAGCTTCATGACGATGCCGGTGGCGTAGGCCGCCGCGCCGAAGAAGGCCGCGTGGCCAAAGGACAGCAGCCCCACATAGCCCACCAGCAGATTGAACGCCGCCGCGAACAGCGCGAAGCACAGCACCTTCATCAGGAACGTGGGATAGACGAACCAGGGCGCGGCCAGCGCCAGCACCGCCAGCGCCGCCATGGCCAGGCGCATGGCGCGCCGGCCCAGCTGCACCGGTTCGCGCGTGGCCTCGGCGGCCAGCACGTTCTGCACCTGCAAGGGCTTGCCGAACAGGCCCGCCGGCTTGCACAGCAGCACCAGCACCATGATGATGAAGATCGCCAGGTTGGCGGCCTCGGGGTAGAACACCTTGGTCAGCCCCTCGATCACGCCCAGGCCGAAGCCGCTGACGATGGCGCCCATGATGGAGCCCATGCCGCCGATCACCACCACCGCGAACACGACCACCACCAGGTTCGAGCCCATCATCGGACTGACCTGGTAGATGGGCGCCGCGATCACGCCGGCCACCGAGGCCAGCGCCACGCCCAGCGCATAGGTCAGCGTGATGAGCAGCGGCACGTTGATGCCGAACGAGCGCACCACCACCGGATTCTCGGTGGCCGCGCGCAGCATCGCGCCGATGCGGGTCTTTTCCATCAGCGCCCAGACCAGCAGGCACAGCGCCAGCGACACCAGCACGGCCCAGCCGCGATACCAGGGCAGGAACATGAAGCCCAGGTTGATGCCGCCGGTCAGCGCCTTGGGGATGGTGTACGGCAGGCCAGACACGCCATAGGCCTGCCGCAGCCCGCCTTCGATCAGCAGCGCGATGCCGAAGGTCAGCAGCAGCCCGTACAGGTGATCCATGCGGTAGGTGCGCGAGATCAGCAGCCGTTCCGTCACGACGGCGAAGACGGCCATGATGAGCGGCACCAGCACCAGCGCCGCCCAGTAGTTCACGCCCACGTAGTTCAGCAGCATCCAGGCCAGAAAGGCGCCCGCGGTGTACTGCGCGCCGTGGGCGAAGTTGATGATGTTCAGCAAGCCGAAGATCACCGCCAGGCCGATCGACAGCAAGGCGTAGAAGGAACCATTGATGAGGCCGAGCAACAGCTGGCCGAAGAGTGCCGTGGATGGCACGCCAAATATTTCGAACACGGAAATCTCCCCTCAGACACCCAGGCGGCGCGCGATCCGGTCCGGATCGTTGCGCGCCTCGTCGGCCGACATCTGGTCGACCACGCGGCCATGCTCCATCACGTAATGGCGGTCGGCCACCTTGGTCGCGAAGCGGAAGTTCTGCTCGACCAGCACGATGGTGAAGCCGCGCTGCTTGAGCGTGCGGATGGCCTGCCCGATCTGCTGCACGATGACCGGGGCCAGGCCCTCGGTCGGCTCGTCCAGCAGGATCAGCTGGGCGCCGGTGCGCAGGATGCGGGCGATGGCCAGCATCTGCTGCTCGCCGCCGGACAGGTTGCCGCCCGAGCTGGCGCTGCGTTCGCGCAGGTTCGGGAACAGCGCGTAGATCTCGTCCAGCGTCATGCCGCCGTCGGCCAGCCTGGGCGGCAGCATCAGGTTCTCGGTCACGTTCAGGCTGCGGAACACGGCCCGCTCTTCCGGGCAATACACCACGCCCAGGCGCGGGATGCGGTGCGGCGCCATGGCGATGGTTTCCTGGTCGTTCAGGCGGATCGAGCCGCTGCGCTTGTCCAGGATGCCCATGATGGCGCGCAGCGTGGTGGTCTTGCCGGCGCCGTTGCGGCCCAGGATGGTGACCAGCTCGCCGCGCCGGACCTCGATGTCCACGCCGTGCAGCACATGCGATTCGCCGTACCAGGCGTTGAGCTTGTTGATGGACAGCATCAGTGCGCCTCCTCTTGCGCGCCCATGTAGGCGGTGATGACGCGCTCGTCGCGCGACACGGCGGCGTAGTCGCCCTGGGCCAGCACGGCGCCGCGCGCCAGCACGGTGATGGTGTCGGACAGGTCCGCGACCACGGACAGGTTGTGTTCCACCATGAGGATGCTGCGCTTGGCCGACACGCGCCGGATCAGCGCCGCGATGCGCGCTACGTCCTCCTGGCCCAGGCCGGCCATGGGCTCGTCCAGCAGCATGATCTCCGGGTCCAGCGCCAGCGTCATGGCGATCTCCAGCGCGCGCTTGCGGCCATAGGGCAGCAGCGCGGCGATGGTGTCGGCCTGGTCATCCAGCCCGACGGCGGCCAGCAGTTCCAGCGCGCGCGCGTTGAAGCGGTCCACGCTGCGGCGGCTGCGCCAGAAGCGCATGCCGTCGCCATGCTGGCGCATCAGCGCCACGCGCATGTTCTGCAGCACGGTCAGGCCCAGGAACACGGCCGAGATCTGGAACGAGCGCACGATGCCCAGCCGGGCGATCTGCTCGGGCGCCAGCGACGTGATGTCGCGGCCCCGGTAGCGGATCTCGCCCTCGTCCGGCGAGAGGAACTTGGTCAGCAGGTTGAAACAGGTGGTCTTGCCGGCGCCGTTCGGGCCGATCAAGGCATGGATGGAGCCTTCCCGCAGGGCCAGCGACACGCCGTCGACGGCGCGAAAGCCGCCGAAGCGCTTGACCAGCCCCTGGGCGGACAGCACGTTTTGTTCGCTCATGGCGGCCTCCCCTACATGCGCGCCAGCAGGCCGCCGTCGATCGCCAGCACCTGGCCGTTGACGAAGGCCGCGCCCGGCGAGGCCAGGTACACCACCGCCGGCGCGATATCGTCCGGCTCGGCCCAGCGTCCGGCCGGCACCGCCGTGGACAGGAAGGACTGGAACTGCGGATTGTCCTGCAGCCCCTGCGTGAAGTCGGTGCGCACGAAGCCTGGCGCCAGCGCGTTGCAGGTGATGCCGCTGCCGCCGTATTCCACGGCCAGCGCTCGCGCGAAGGCGGCGATGGCGCCCTTGGCCGTCGCGTAGGCGGCGATGTTGGGCATGGTGGCCTGCCCGGCCACGGACGACATCAGCACGATGCGGCCGAAGCCGCGCCGGACCATGCCTGGCAGCGCCGCGCGGGCGCAGTTGAAGGCGCCGTTGACGTGCACGTTCTGCAGCGCCTGCCATTCGGCCGGCGTCATCTCGACCACGGGCTTGCGGTTCTGGTTGCCGGCGTTGCTGACCAGCACGTCGGGCGCCCATCCGGCCGCCTCCAGCTCGCGCAGCGCGGCCGCGACGGCCTCGCCGTCGGCCACGTCGAACGGCGCGCCCTGCGCCTGAATGCCCGCCGCCCTCAAGCGTTCGCAGGCCGCGTCGCAGGCCTGCGCGGACAGGTCGTTGACGACCACTTTCGCCCCGGCCTGGCCCAGCGCCTGGGCAATGGCGTACCCCAGTCCCCGCGCCGCGCCCGTCACCAGCGCCACGCGCCCCCCCAGCCCGAAAGCCTGGTCCAGATAGTCATTCTTCAAGCTATGTCTCCTTGTATGGAGCCCACCCTCGAAGCGCTACGCGCTTGCCCCAGGGGGCGCGACAGCGGACCGGCCAAGCCGGCTCCGCGCGGCCCCGATGGAGCGGCGCCCAACACCTGTGACGCTGCTGCCCGAGGATGAGCATTGTTCGCCGGATCTTTATTCCTGCCGTGTCCGGTCATGCCTGCCGTCTGTTCTTCGACAAATCGGCGTTGACATAAATCTCAATATACGCGACTATTTTTAAACACTCAATAACAAGATTTTTGGTTTATCTTCCATAACGAGTTCTGGCTAGGAGACAACATGGCCCTCGAAACCCCCGGCTGCCCGGCAGCCAACGCGCTGCCGCCACTGGCCTCGCGCTTCCTGAAAGTCGATGAACTACCCTGGAAGCCCACGCAGGTCGAAGGCATCGACATGAAGGTGCTGATGCAGGACAAGGAAAGCGGTCTCCTGACCGCCCTGTTCCGCTGGCAGCCCGGCACCGAGCTGCCGCTGCACGAGCACGTCGAGGTCGAGCAGACCTATGTGCTGGAAGGCGCGATCGTGGACGCCGAGGGCGAGGTCAGCGCCGGCAACTACGTGTGGCGCCCGCGCGGCAACCGCCACGTGGCGCGCGCGCCGCAGGGCGCGCTGGTGCTGAGCTTTTTCCTGAAACCCAATCTGTTCATCGAGGGCTACGCCGGCCAGACGCTGGAGTAACCCTTGTTGTTCCGACCGCCCGGCACAGGGCGGCGGATCCGGCCATGACCGGCCGGCGCGCGGGCTTGCCGCCATCGTTTTCCGCGACAGGCAAGACGCGCGACGGCCACAAGGCATCGCACCCCCAAGAGGAGACAAACATGAAGCAAGCTTTCAAACAGACCCTGGCCGCTTGCGCGCTGGGCGCGCTGGCCTGGTCCGCCCAGGCCCAGGTATCGGACGACGTGGTCAAGATCGGCGTGCTGGGCGACCAGTCCGGCATGATGGCCGACCTGTCCGGCAAGTACGGCGTCGAGGCCGTGAAGATGGCGGTCGAGGATTTCGGCGGCACCGTGCTGGGCAAGCCGATCGAGGTGATCTCGGCCGACCACCAGAACAAGGTGGACATCGGCGTGGCCACGGCCCGCCGGTGGTACGAGAACGACAAGGTCGACCTGATCCTGGACGTGCCCAACTCCGCCATCGCGCTGGCGGTGCAGGACCTGACGCGGCAGATGAAACGCGTGGTGATCTTCACCAGCGCCGGCTCGGCCGACCTGACCGGCAAGGCCTGCTCGCCCAACGGCATGCACTGGACCTACGACACCTATGCCTACGCCACCGGCGTGGCCAGCGGCGTCATGGACGACGGCGGCAAGAGCTGGTTCTTCATCACGTCCGACTACGCCTTCGGCCACTCGCTGGAACGCGACGCGATGGCGGTGGTCAAGAGCAAGGGCGGCCAGGTGCTGGGCAGCGTGCGCCATCCCATCGCCAATGCCGACTTCTCGTCCTTCCTGTTGCAGGCGCAAGCCTCCAAGGCCGAGGTGATCGGCCTGGCCAACGGCAGCGGCGACACCATCAACAGCATCAAGCAGGCCTTCGAGTTCGGCATCATGGGCGGCAAGCAGCGCGTGGCCGCGCTGTTCATGAGCATCGTCGACGTGCGCAGCGTGGGCCTGGAGTACGCCCAGGGGCTGAACCTGGTCGAGCCGTTCTACTGGGACCTGAACGACCAGACGCGCGTCTGGTCCGAGCGCTACTTCAAGCGCACCGGCCGCATGCCGTCGATGGTGCAGGCCAGCAACTACAGCGCCGCCATGCACTACCTGAACGCGGTCAAGGCAGCGGGCACGGACGCGTCCGAAGCCGTGCTCAAGAAAATGCACGACACGCCCATCAACGACTTCATGACCGAGAATGGCCGCATCCGCGAAGACGGCCGCGTGATGCGCGACCTGTACCTGTTCAAGGTGAAGTCGCCGGCCGAGTCCAAGCGCGACTGGGACTACTACAACCTGGTGCGCAAGATCCCCGCCGAGCAGGCCTTCCGTCCGCTGGCGCAGGGCAACTGCCCACTGGTGAAGCAATGAGCGGGGGCGTCCCGCAACTGCTGGCCGGCAAGCGCGCCGTCGTCACGGGGGGCGCCAACCCCCGTGGCATCGGCGCGGCCATCGTCCGACTCTTCATCGAGCATGGCGCGACGGTGGCCGTGCTGGACCGCGACTATCCGGACGATGACGCCGGCCGCCCGCAAGGCGGCGGCCCCGTGACGTTGCATTGCGACGTGTCCAGCGGCGCGTCCTGCGAGGCGGCGATGGCGCGCGCGCAAGACGCGCTGGGCGGCATCGACGTGCTGGTCAACAACGCCGGCATCGTCGCCGCCACCCGCATCTGGGACCTGCCCGAGGACGAGTTCCGGCGCATGGTGGACGTGAACCTGACCGGCACCTACAACGTCACCCGCGCCGCCCTGCCCGCCCTGCTGGCCAGCGATCGCAAGCCGGCCATCGTCAACCTGGGTTCCACCGCCGCGCTGCGCGGCGGCGGCTTGCTGGGCGGCTCGCACTACGCCGCGTCCAAGGGCGGAGTCATCAGTTTCACCAAGGCGCTGGCCCGCGAACTGGGCCCGCGCGGGGTGCGCGCCAACTGCGTCGCGCCCGGCATCATCGAGACGGACATGACGCTGGGCAAATTCGGCGAAAATTGGGAAACAGAACTCAAACAAGGCATTCCGCTACAACGCTTCGGCTCACCCGCCGAAGTCGCCCAGGCCATTCTCTTCCTGGCATCGGACCTGTCCTCGTATTCCACCGGCATCGTGGTCGACGTCAATGGCGGCTTCCACATTCACTAGGCGCGCGCAGCAATGAGCACTCCAGATCGCATGTTGTCCATCCTCGACCTGTTCCGCGACGACACCACCGCCGCATTCCAGGAAGACGTCATGGAGCATCTGGAGTGCTCGCGCGCGACCGCGTACCGCTACCTGAAGTCGCTGACCGAAAGCGGACTGCTGGCGCCGACCTCGGGCGGCGCCTATGTGCTGGGCTCGCGCATCATCGAGCTGGACCGCCACCTGCGCCAGCACGATCCGCTGATGCGCGCGGCCCGCGACGTGATGCGCGCCGCCGGCGACGAGCTGCACGCCAACCTGATGCTGTGCAGCTACTACGGCGACAAGGTCATGTGCGTGGACCGCTACTGGACCGACGACTCCATCGAATCGAGCTACGCGCGCGGCCGGCCCTTCCCGATGTTCCGAGGCGCCACGGCCAAGCCCATCCTGGCCAACCTGCCGCCCTACCAATTGCGCAACCTGATGCTGTGGCACGCGGCCGAGATCCGCGAGGCCGGCCTGGGCGAGGACTGGGATGAATTCCGCGCCAACCTGAAGCAGCTGCGCGCCGCCGGCGTGTGCGTCTCGCACGGCGAGGTCGACCGCGGCCTGATGGGCATCGGCGCGGCGATCTTCAGTCCCGACCAGAAGGTGGTCGGCAGCCTGGTGTTCATCGCCTCGCAGGCGCGCACCACGGCGCAGCGGCTGGAAGCGCTCAAGACCCGCATCCAGGCGGCGGCCGCCCAGGTGTCCGAGAATCTGCTGGCCCCGCAAAGCAACGGCGCGGCGGCGATCGGCATCATGCCGTCGCGGCCGCGCCGCATGCGGACACGGACCGGCGCGACGCCGGCCCGGACCAAACCCTGATCAGGCCTTGTTGTGGCGCTCGGCGCTCTTGAGGATTTCCTCGTGAGCGGCTGCTACGCCCTTCCAGCCCTTGACCTTGACCCACTTGCCCTTTTCCAGGTCCTTGTAGTGCTCGAAGAAGTGCTGGATGCGGGAGATGTCTTCCGTCGGCAGATCTTCGTAGGACTTGATGTTGCGGTACGGGGGGTAGAGCTTTTCGATCGGCACGGCCAGCAGCTTGGCGTCGCCGCCCGACTCGTCGTCCATTTCCAGCACGCCGATGGCGCGGCAGCGCACCACGGCGCCGATCTGGATCGGGAACGGGGTCACGACCAGCACGTCGGCGGGGTCGCCGTCTTCCGACAGGGTCTGCGGGATGTAGCCGTAGTTGCACGGGTAGTGCATGGCCGTCAGCATGAAGCGGTCAACGAAGATCGCGCCCGTTTCCTTGTCAACCTCGTACTTGACCGGGTCGGCGTTCATGGGGATTTCGATGATGACGTTGAAGTCTTCCGGCAGCTTCTTGCCAGGGGAGACGCGATCGAGGCTCATGGTTCAACCTTGTGAGTGTCTGAGAAAATGATCAATGCGCGCCGTCGTTCTTGAACGGCGGCTTGGTGTCGGGCACGGGAGCAGCCGGGGCGGCCGCGGGCTTGGCGGCCACTGGCGGCGCCGGCGCGTATGTGGGCACCGGGTCCTCGAAAGCGGCCGCCGGCAGCGGCGCGCTGTCGAAATACTCGTCGAAGTCGCTGGTGCCGCCTGCGAGCGGCGCGTCTTCGGGCGCCAGCGCGCGGTCGCGCTGTTCCTTGCTGACGCGGGCGTCGGGATCCAGCACATAGTCGGCGGCGACCGCGGCGGGCGGCAGGGCCGCGTAGCCGGAGACCGGGCCGGTGTCGTCGTCCAGGTCGGCGAGGCCCACCGCATAGCCGCCCTCGGCGTCCACGCGGTAAGGATCGGAACCCGTATCGGCGGCCGGCAGCGCGGCGTCGGTGGCCAGCACCGGCAGCGCCATGCTGGCCGCCGTCGCCAGGCGCCAATGGCGCACGGCGTCGGCCGGACGCTCGAGGCGGTCGTACAGGCTGCCCAGCAGCGCGTGGGTCTGCGCGTCGTTGCGGCGGCTGACGCTGCGCAGCAGATAACGCTCGGCCTGGCCCCACAGCTGGCCGTTCAGGCACAGCATGCCCAGGGCCGTCAGCAGCTCGGGATCGGTCGGGCGCGATTGCAGCCAGGTCTCGGCGCGCGCCAGGCGGCGCGACACCTGCGAGCCGTCGCAGCGGGCATACGCGGCGACCAGCGCGGGATTGAACTTCACGGCGATCGCGGCTTCCAGCACGCGGGCGGCCTCGCCCGCCTCGCCCGCCGCTTCGAAGGCGGCGGCGCCAGCCAGCGCGATCTCGGGCAGCAGGCGCTCTTCGGCCTTCAGGTCCTTCCAGATCGCGCGCCAGCCGTCGTTGGCGGCCGCGGCGCGCAGCCTGGCGGCGCCGGAGGCGTCGATCAGCTGATCGGCTTCCTGGCGCGGCAAGGCATTGCGGCGCACCAGCGCGCGCGCCAGCGAGAACATCTGGTCATGATGATTCAGCGCCGCATGCGCGCGCAGCAGCAGGCGCATGGTGTGCAGATGGCGGGCCCCGCCATCGGCCAGCGGCGCCAGCACGGCCAGCGCGCGCTCGGCGCGGCCCTGATCCAGCAACATGTCGGCGGACACGGTGGCGGTGGCTTCAAGCAGGCCGGGGTCGGTGCCGGCGTGTTCCTGGGCACTGGCCAGGAAACGATCACGGCGGTCAAACTCGCTCAAGCCATGCGCCGCGCGCGCCGACGACAAGGCGGCCAGCACGCGGCGCGCCTGCACCTTGGTCTGGTCGAGCAGGCGGGTCAGGTCTTTCTCGGCTTGGGAATAGCGGCCTTCCAGCAGGCTGATCCAGCCGCGCTCAAGCAGTTCGTGGTCGCGCGCCTGGGCGCGCTTGCCGCGCCAGACCCGCACGCGGTCGGGAATGGCCAGCAGCCAGGCCAGCACGCGCAGGCCCACGTACAGCACGACGAAGCCGGCGACGATCAACAGCACCGCCAGCGTCAGCGACATCTCGATGCGCCACGGCCATACCAGCAGCAGCACATTGCCCGAATGCGAGCGCAGCACCACCGCCAGGGCAACGGCGACGACGGCGAGCAGCAGGGTCCAGAACCAGGTACGCATAGGCCTCAGTCCTGCCCGCTGGTCTTGAAGCCGGCGGCGCGCAGGGCGGCCACGGCGTTCAGGCTGTCGGCCACGTCGGGCATGCGCACGGCGATGTCGGTCTGGGCCAGTTCGCGCGCCACGTTCTGGGCGGCGACGGTATCGGGCGAGCGGCCATCGAAATACTTGGCCAGCGCGCTGCCGACATGGTCGAGCTCGCCCTTCCAGACGGCGGGCTGGCGCATCAGCATGGCCAGTTGCACGGTCAAGAGGCGCTGGCGCAGCGTGCCGCGCAATTGGTCGGCCTGTTCGGTCGACAGCAGCAGCGCGGCGGGTTCGTCCACGCGCTGGATGGTGATCAGGCCGCCCAGCTCATGCGCCAGGGCCGAGCCGGCGCGGCCGGGCCAGGAGGCAATCTCGGCGCGCCAGCGCTGCCACCAGGGCGCGTCGGCCGGCAGGCCGGCCTGCGGATCGACGGCGGGCGCCGAAGCGGCCACGGGCTGGCCGGCGGGCACCACGGCTTGCGCGGCCACGTCCGGCACCAGCAGCGGCGCCTTGCTGATCAGCACGCTCAGGCGCTCGATGCGGGCGGCCTGGGCGGGAATGTCGACGGTGGAGACCGCACGCAGGCGGTCCAGGTCGCCGTTGATGGCCTGTTGCAGGCTGGAGAAACGCGGACGGTCGGCGCGCGCCAGGCGCGACTGGGCGGTTTCCAGCGCGACGATGGCGTTGGAGACGTTGCCGGCCAGGCGCAGCTGCTGGTTGGCCAGCGTCAGCAGGCGTTCGACGTCGTTAGCCAGCAGTTCGTCGCTGGCGCTGTCGTTGAAGTTCTGCCAGGCCTGCTGCAGCGCGTGATACTGGCTCTGGGTCTCGCGCACCGTGTCTTCCAGCTCGCCCAGGCGGCCGGCCTGGGCTTGCGCCAGGGCCAGCGCTTCGCGCGTGTCGCGGCGCGCCTGCGCCAGATCGGAGGACAGGGTGTCGATGCGCTGGGCGACTTCGCGCCCGGCGCTCATGAATTGCGTGCGTTGCTGCCACAGCGCATAGCCCAGGCCGGCGGCCAGCGCGATGGCGATGGTCAGGGCGGTGAGCATGGGGCCGTTGCCGCGCTTGGCCGGACGGACGGCGGAGGCGGTGGAACCTGCCGTGGTGGAACCAGCCGGTGCGGAACTGGCCGGAGCCGACGCGGGCGCGCCGGCGCCCTGGGGGGCCGCCTGGACGGCCGGATCGGTAGCGGGAGTCTTCTCTGTCATGACGCGATTGTATTCGGTGTTGGTCCGAAGCAACGAATCAAGCGGCAACAAATGCCTGGAAAATCGAGTCGTCGTTGGGCAAGCAGATTTTTACCATCGTCGCGCCGCCCTCGTCATGACCAGGGCGGCCGACGCGCCTGGCCAACGACGGATGCGTCAGCACGAAACCGCAGGCCGCCCACCAGGCTTCCAGGCCGGCGGCCCGCAGATTGGCAAGCGCGGCGTCGGCGCCCTCCCCGCTGGTGATGAGCCAGGTGGCGGGAAGGCCGGCTTCGGCCCTGCGCTTGAGCGGCGCCAGCGACCGCGCCTCCCAGACCGCGGGCTGCCGATCATAGGCCGCGTGGCGCGCCACCCGCACGCCATGCGCGGCCAGGGTGTCGCCCAGCCAGTCGCGCCCCTGCGTGCCGCGCACCAGCAAGGTGCGCGCGGGCAGCGCGGGCAGGCCCTGCAGCACGGCCCACAGGGCTTCGGAATCATGGCTGGGCGCGTCGGCCGGCGGATGCAGGACTGTTGTATTCGCGCCAAAGCCGGACAGCTCGCGCAAGCCTTGCGCGCTGGCCGGGCCGACGGTGGCGGCGATCACGGCCTGGGGCCACGAGAAGCCGCCGCGCGCGCGCGCCAGCTGGTCCAGGTACAGGCGCGCCGCGTTGCCGCTGACGAAGACCACCATGTCGTAGTCTTCCGGGACGGGCAGCCCGTCCAGGCAGTCCAGCGGATGGATCTCCAGCGCAGGCAGCACGCAGGCTTCCCAGCCGGCCGCCCGCAGGCGCGCGGCCAGGGCCTCGTTGCGCCCCGAGGGCCGCGTCAGCACCGCGAGCGGCGGCATGGCGGCGCTGGGGGCGGCCATCACTCGGGCCGGTCGTCTTGCAGCAGTTCTTGGAGGATGGCGGCCGCGCCCGCGTCCAGCAGTTCGCGGGCGGCCGCCACGCCGATCGCCTCGGCCTCGACCGCCGGGCCGCTACGTTCGGCGCGCACCATGCGCACGCCATCCGGCGAAGCCACCAGCGCGCGCAGCGACAGCGCATCGCCGTTCAGTTCGGCGAAGGCGGCCAGCGGCACCTGACAGGAGCCGCCCAGCTCGCGCGACACCGCGCGTTCGGCCAGCACGCAGGCGCGCGTGCCCGCGCTGACCAGCGGCGCCAGCCAGGCGCGCATGTCGTCGCGGTCGTCGCGGATCTCGATGCCCAGCGCGCCCTGGCCCGCGGCCGGCAGGCTGTCGGCCGGATCGAGCAGGCTGCGGATGCGCCCGCCCAGGCCCAGGCGTTCCAGGCCGGCGGCGGCCAGCACGATGGCGTCGTAATCGCCGCGGTCGAGCTTGCCGAGTCGGGTGTCGAGGTTGCCGCGCAGCGGCTTGACGACCAACTGCGGATGGCGCGCGCGGATCTGCGCCTCGCGACGCAGGCTGGACGTGCCGACGACGGCGCCCGCCGGCAGCTCGGCCAGCGTGGCGTAGGTGTTGGAGACGAAGGCGTCGCGCGGGTCGGCGCGCTCGAGCACGGCGCACAGCTCGAACGGGGCCTGCAGATCGACCGGCACGTCCTTCAGGGAGTGCACGGCCAGATCGGCGCGGCCGTCGAGCAAGGCGGTTTCGAGTTCCTTGACGAACAGGCCCTTGCCGCCCACCTTGGACAGCGTGCGGTCCAGGATCTGGTCGCCCCGGGTCGTCAGGGTGAGGAGTTCAACCGCGCACGCCGGATACAGCGTGCGCAGCCGGTCGCGCACATGCTCGGCTTGCCACAGGGCAAGCCGGCTGGCGCGGGTCGCAATGACCAGGCGTTGCGGTTGGGACACGAGTCATCAAACGAAATTGGAGACGATGACCGTCGCAACCACGCCGATGATGGCCAGCACGAACAGGCCCTGAAGCAGGCTCAGGCCCGATTCGGATTGCTGGGGGTCGACAGTCCTACGCAGACTCATGTGCGGATTCCTTGCTTGCGGTTTTGCGGCTGGCCAGCCAGCGGCCAAGGCCGACCACGACCAGCGCGCCGATGATTTCAGCCGCGATTTTAACCGCAGTCGGCTGCTCGCCGAATTGATTTACGACAACCACGTCCGTGATCAGCATGCCACCGGCGATCCAGCCCAGCAGCGCGGCGCCGAAGGTAACGACCAGCGGATAGCGGTCGATGAGCTTGAGCACCAGGGTGCTGCCCCAGATGATGATGGGCACGCTGACGATCAGGCCGAACACGACCAGGCCGATCTGGTGGTCGGCGTGCGCGTTCTGGGCGGCGCCGGCGATGGCGATGACGTTGTCCAGGCTCATCACGAAGTCCGCGATGATGATGGTCTTGACGGCGGCGGCGATGGAGGTGCCGCCCTTGATGTTGCCATGCGCGTCATCCTCGGGGACCAGCAGCTTGACGCCGATCCAGACCAGCAGCAGGCCGCCGACGACCTTCAGGAAGGGAACAGCCAGCAGCGTGAGGGCGAAGGCGATCAGCACGACGCGCAGGATGATGGCGCCCGCGGTGCCCCACAAGATGCCCTGCATGCGTTGCTTGGGTTCCAGGTTGCGGCACGCCAGCGCGATGACCACGGCGTTGTCGCCGCCGAGCAGGATGTCGATGAGGATGATCTGGAATACCGCTGCCCAACTCAGCGTCTGGAAAAACTCAAGCACTTTGAACCCCCGAAGGATTATTTGCAGACAAAAGAATAGCCGGTCCCGGTCCGGCTGAGCCCGCCGCGTCGATCGCGCGGCGGGAAAATTCAAAACAACAGATTATTGTAATTCAGCTTTCATTCAGCTTGCCGCCGCGCCAGCATGATTTTGCCGATGGCCAGCACCAGCAAGGCCCCCAGCACGCCCGCCATCAGCTCGAAGCTGTGTTGCGTGACGCCCAGTGCGCTGTCGATGCGCGCCACGGGTTCCTGCAGCGCCGGATCGCCAACCAGCAGCTCGCCCGCGATGAAGCCCAGCAGCGCGGCGCCCACCCAGACGATGACCGGGAAGCGCTCGATGACCTTGAGCAGCAGCGTGCTGCCGAAGATGACCAGCGGAATGCTGATGGCCAGCCCCAGCACCAGCAAGGTGGTGTCGCCCATGGCCGCGGCGGCCACGGCCACCACGTTGTCCAGGCTCATCACCAGGTCGGCGATCATGATGGTGCGGATCGCGGTCAGCAGATTGCCTTGCGCATGGCCGCCGCCCTCGTCCTCGCCTTCCGGCAACAGCAGCGAGACGCCGATGTAGACCAGCAGCAGCGCGCCGATCAGCTTGAGCCACGGCAGCAGCAGCAGTTTCGCGGCGACCAGGGTCAGCACGATACGCATGATGATCGCGGCGGCCGAGCCGATCACGATCGCTTTTTTCTGCTGCTGCGGAGGCAGCGAGCGCGCGGCCAGCGCGATCACCACGGCGTTGTCGCCCGACAGCAGGATGTTGACCCAAATGATCTGGAGCAGCGCTATCCAGAATGCCGCTGAACTGAGTTCCATACCCTCTCTTTCCTAGACGTGATCCCCCTAGGACAAACCAAATGAATGGATGAATGTAGACAAACAGAGCGCACTGACCGTCTCGGCGCGAGCCCGACGGCATTCTTGCTGGGTACGCAAAGGATTTCTTTCATTATAGTTTCGTTCAGCTTTCCGTATGTTTGGGTGAACGCGGTTTGAACGGGGGATTTCCCTAGGCAACGCGCCTTTTCACGCGGCGAACGGACGAAAAAAAGCCCGCCGAGGCGGGCTTTCTTTCTACGCGCGGCGGTAAGAGGCTTACAGCACCGACTTGAGCAGCTTGCCCATTTCGGAGGGGTTGCGCGTGGTGCGGATGCCGCAGGCTTCCATGACTTCCAGCTTGGCGTCGGCGGTGTCGGCGCCGCCGGAGATCAGCGCGCCGGCGTGGCCCATGCGCTTTCCGGGAGGAGCGGTGACACCGGCGATGAAGCCGACGACCGGCTTCTTCATGTTGTCCTTGGCCCACTGGGCGGCGTTCACTTCGTCCGGACCGCCGATTTCGCCGATCATGATGACGGCGTCGGTGTCGGGATCGTCATTGAACATCTTCAGGACGTCGACGTGCTTCAGGCCGTTGATGGGGTCGCCACCGATGCCCACGGCGCTGGATTGGCCCAGGCCCAGTTCGGTGACTTGCGCCACGGCTTCGTACGTCAGGGTGCCCGAGCGGCTGACGATGCCGATGCGGCCCTTGCGGTGGATGTGGCCCGGCATGATGCCGATCTTGATTTCGTCCGGGGTGATCAGGCCGGGGCAGTTCGGGCCCAGCAGCAGCGTCTTGCTGCCCTTGGCCTTCATGCGGTTCTTGACTTCCAGCATGTCACGGACCGGGATGCCTTCGGTGATGCAGATCACCAGATCCAGTTCGGCCTCGACGGCTTCCCAGATGGCGGCGGCGGCGCCCGCGGGCGGCACGTAGATGACGGACACGGTGGCGCCGGTGTCGGCCTTGGCGTCCTTGACCGACGCGAAGATCGGCACGCCTTCGAAGTCCTCGCCCGCCTTCTTCGGGTTCACGCCGGCCACGAAGGCGGCCTTGCCATTGGCGTACTCACGGCACATGCGGGTGTGGAACTGGCCCGTCTTGCCCGTGATGCCCTGGGTGATGACCTTGGTGTCCTTGTTGATCAGAATCGACATTGTGAATCCTTGATTTTTTCTTTACTTGACGGCGGCTACGACGCGGGTGGCGGCTTCGGCCATCGTGTCGGCGCTGATGATCGGCAGACCGGATTCGGCCAGCATCTTCTTGCCGAGTTCTTCGTTGGTGCCCTTCATGCGGACGACCAGCGGCACGTTCAGGTTGACGGCCTTGCAAGCCGCGATCACGCCTTCGGCGATGACGTCGCAGCGCATGATGCCGCCGAAGATGTTGACCAGGATGGCCTTCACGCTCTTGTTCTTGAGCATGATCTTGAAGGCTTCCGTGACCTTCTCGGCCGTGGCGCCGCCGCCGACGTCCAGGAAGTTGGCCGGCTCGCCGCCGAACAGCTTGATGGTGTCCATGGTGGCCATGGCCAGGCCGGCGCCGTTCACCAGGCAGCCGATGTTGCCGTCGAGCTGGATGTAGGCCAGGTCGAACTTGCTGGCTTCGATTTCAGCGGGATCTTCTTCGTCCAGGTCGCGGTAGGCGACGATTTCCGGGTGGCGGAACAGGGCGTTCGAGTCGAAGTTGAACTTGGCGTCCAGGGCGATGATGTTGCCCTTGCTGTCGCGGTTCAGCGGGTTGATTTCGACCAGCGAGGCGTCGGTGTCCATGTAGCAGGTGTAGAGCTTCTGGAACACGTCCACGGCCTGGGCGGTCGAGTCGGCGGGCAGGCCGATCGCGTTGGCGATCTTGGTGGCCTGCTCGGCGGACAGGCCGGTCAGCGGGTCGATGTATTCGGTGATGATCTTCTCGGGCGTGGAATGGGCCACTTCCTCGATGTCCATGCCGCCTTCGCTGGAGGCGATGAAGGCGACCTTCTGGGTGGCGCGGTCGGTGACCAGCGACACGTAGTATTCCTTCTGGATGTCAGCGCCGTCTTCGATGTACAGGCGACGAACCTTCTGGCCTTCCGGACCGGTCTGGTGCGTGATCAGCTGCATGCCCAGGATTTCCGAGGCCAGCTTGCGCACATCATCCAGCGAGCGCGCCAGCTTCACGCCGCCGCCCTTGCCGCGGCCGCCAGCGTGGATCTGCGCCTTGACGACCCAAACCGGTCCACCCAGCTTTTCAGCGGCAGCCACGGCCTCGTCGACGGAAAGAGCGGGAATACCGCGCGGCACGGGGACGCCAAATTGCTTCAGCAGTTCCTTGCCTTGATACTCGTGGATTTTCATGTGTTACCTGTCAGGACGTATGAGAAAAAGAAGGTGAATCGGAGGCCGAACCGGCGGATGCCTCAGCGCTATCCCCGGTGTACCACTTGGGATAGTGCTCAGCCACCACGGGGCCGTCGGTGCTCAGGGCATGACAGCCGTCGAGCTGGAACGGACGCCGGTTGGGGTTGCTTTCCTGCCGCCGCTGGTTGGCCATGGTCTGGACCGCCGCGGTGGGAAGCACCTGCGACAGCTCGGTCATGTGCGTACAGCCCGCCACGTGCCCGAAGCGCTCCTTGACCTGGCGGCGGAACCCCTTGAGCAGGTTCATGCCGATCAGATCAGTGTAAGCGGGTTCGATGGCCATGCAATGACCGCCGTAAGGGGCCGCGTCATAGACGGCCTGCGCCGCCACGATGGTGAAATTGCCATCGATGGTGATGCGCAGGTGCATGTGATGGATGGGGTCTCCGGCCTTGAACACTTCGCCGTCGCGCTTGGGAAAATCGTACGCCTTGACGTCGATCAGCTCGGCTTCCAGATCCCAAAGGCCGCCGTCGCGCGCATAGGACTGCACGCGTATGGAACGCGTGTGCAGCGGCTGGCGAGGGTAATCCGGCGGTGGCAAGGGCATGCTGGGGCCTGCGGGGCGAAGATGGCCGGCGCACGGCGTGGAAAACTTGTGCGCGGCAACAAAACCTTCAAAGTATAGCGCAGGCGGCCTCCGCTCAAGCCCCCCCGCCCCCACTGGCGGCAGGGAGAAACGGGGCCGCAAAGGCCCCGCGGCAGGGGTCGGTGACAGGCCGGGGGCGGCCCTGCCGGCCTCAGCGCCCCGTCCACGGCGTGGCCGGACTGCCCATCCAGGCCTGGCCGGCCGGGATGGTCTCGCCCTTGAGCACCAGCGTCAGCGGCCCCAGCACGGCGCCCTGCTCCACCCGCGTGTCATAGAGGATGGTGGTGCGCGGCCCGACGCTGACCCCGGCGCCGATCCGGACCTGGCCGATCTTCATGACCCGGTCCTCGAACAGATGGGTCTGCGGGCCGGACCAGGCATGCAGCACGGCGTCGTCGCCAATGGACACGCAGTCATACTCGGTGACGTCGGTGGTGTCCATGAACACGCGCTTGCCGATGCGCGCCCCCATGCAGCGCAGCGCCAGCGGCAGCCAGGGCGTGGCCCGCAGGAAATTGAAGAAGTTCGGCACCGCGATGGACTCGTACAGGCTGGTCACGGCCTCGCTCTTCCAGACGAAGGGCGTCCACATCGGCTCGGCGCGCGGCCTGTAGCGGCCGATCAGCGTCCACTTGAGCAGCACCAGGAACAGGAAGGCGCCGATGCCGTACAGCACGCCGGCCAGCATCAGCTCGTCGAAGGCGGCCACGAAGCCGTGCTTGACCGCCATCGGGATCACTTTCATCACCGTCAGGTAGCCCACGGCGATGACCACCGCCAGCGGCAGGATCATGCGCATGCCCTCGACCGCGCCGCGCGCCAGCTTGCGGCCCAGGCTGGGGCGGAAGGTCAGGTGCTCGGGAAAGCCGGCGGTCTGCTCGCGCGCCGGCAGGGCCAGCGGCGGATTGCCCAGCCAGGTCTGGCCGCTGGCCATGCGGGCATTGGCCGGGGCGCGGCTCTGCACGCCGATCAGCACGTCGTCGGGCAGCTCGGAGCCGTCCGGCACGTAGGCGCCGTTGCCGACGAAGCTGCGGTTGCCGATCACCGTCGGGCGCATGGTCATCCAGCCCCGGTCGACTTCCTCGTCGCCCAGCATCACGCCGTCGGCGATGAAGCTGTCGCGGCCCAGCGTCAGCATGTCCGGCACGATGCCCATGGCGGTCGAGATCTCGGTGCCGGGACCGACCTTGGCGCCCAGCAGGCGGTACCAGGTGCCGGCGTAGATCGAGGCGTACAGCCCGTGCAGCACGCTCAGGCTGGATTCCTGGATCTGGTTGGTCAGCCAGCGCCGCAGGTAGATCTGGCCATACACCGGCCAGCGTCCGCCCGACAGGCGCGGCAGCAGCGCCCAGCGCAGCAGGGCCGACACCAGGATGGTCAGCATCAGCAGCAGCGCGCTGGCCGGCAGCGCCAGCAACAGGTAGCAGAGGAAGGCATAGGGCCAGGACGCGCGCGCGCCCATCAGGTCCAGCCAGCGCGCGTCGATCCAGTCGATCAGCACGAAGCTGGGGAACACCGGCATGAAGAACAGGCCGGCGATGGCCGCGCCGCCCAGCGCATAGGCCAACATGTCCAGGCGCCGCCAGCGGCCGTGGCGCTCGGGCCAGGGCGGCAGCTCGGGAGCGCGCGCCTGCGGATCGTGACGCGCGGGCGCGCCGCTCCAGATCTGCCCCGCCGGAATGCGCGCGCCGCGCGCCAGCGACGACAGGCCGTCCAGGCGCGCGTCATCGCCCATCTCGACATCGCCCTGCAGCACCGCGTAGGAACCGATGTAGGCATTGACGCCGACGCGGATCGGCGATACTTCCCAGACGCCGCCGCGCACCTCGAAGTTCTCCAGATTCACCGCCGCGCCGATGCTGGCGCCGTCGCCCACGGACAGCAGGTCCGGAGCGCGCACCGAGATGCGGCTGATGGCGGTGTCCTGCCCGATCCGCGCGCCCAGCGCCCGCAGGTACCAGGCCTGCAGCGGCGAGCCGGCCAGCAGGTGCGCCGGCGGTATATCCATGATGCGGTCGACCAGCCACCAGCGATAGAACATCCAACCATACAGCGGGTAGCGACCGGCCTTGAGCCTGCCCAGGATGCCCCACTTGCAGGCCACGGCCACGCCGAAGCTGAGCAGGTTGCAGGCCAGGTAGCTGCTGATCGACAGCGTCACCGCGAGCCAGACCGAATCGCCCTCGTCGCCGGTGAAGTAGTGATAGGTGAAGAACGGCGTCAGCCAGATCAGCATGCGCACGCCGATCAGGATGGGCAACACCGCAAGCTGCGCCAGGCCGCAAGTCCAGCGGCGCCACTCGGGCGCGCGTTCCGGCGCCGCCTCGCGCGCCGCGCTGGCGCCGGCCACTGCCGCCTCGGCCGCCAGCGCGTCCAGCCGCCCCGCCAGCGCCGTCAGCGTGGAATGCTGGTACAGCTCGTGCATGGTCAGCGCGGAAAGATGCGGATGCTTGCGCAGCGAGGACACCAGCCGCGCGGCCAGCAGCGAATGGCCGCCCAGGTCACGGAAGAAATCGCTGGCCAGCCGCAACGGCTGGCCGGGAAACAGCGGACGCAGCGCCTCGAACAGCGCCTGCTCGCCGGCGGTGGCCGGCTGGTCGTCCTCGCCGCTGGGTTCTGCCGCCGTGGCCAGCTCGCGCGCCTTGAGCGCCTTGCGGTCGATCTTGCCGGACGTCAGGCGCGGCACCTCGGCCACCAGCTCGAAGCGGGCCGGGATCATATAGGCCGGCAGTTCCTGCGCCAGCCCGGCGCGCAACGCGTGCGGATCGGGCCGCGCCTCGCCCTCGGGCGCCAGGAAGGCCACCAGCTGCTCGATGCCTGCCAGGTCGCGCAGCACGACGGCGGCCGCGCCCACGCCCGGCTGGCGATAGAGCGCCGCCTCGATCTCGCCCAGCTCGACGCGGAAACCGCGCACCTTGACCTGGTCGTCGCTGCGGCCCAGGCACTGGATCTGGCCCTGCTCGTCGATGCGCGCCAGATCGCCGCTGCGGTACATGCGCGTATCGTGCTCGCCGCGCGGACGCGGGTTGGCCAGGAACTTCTCGGCCGTCAGCTCGGGCCGCCCCAGGTAGCCGGCCGCCACGCCCGGCCCGGTGATGCACAGCTCGCCCACCTGCCCTTGCGGCAGCACCGCGCCGTCCTCGCCACGGATCAGCATGCCGTAGTTGGGCAGCGGCGTGCCGATGGTGACGGGCTGGCCGGGCAGCAGCTCGGCCAGGCTGGCCGAAACCGTTGTCTCGGTGGGGCCGTAGGTGTTGTACATGCGCCGCCCCGGCGCGGCCCAGCGCGCCGCCAGGAACTCCGGGCACATCTCGCCGCCCAGGTTGATGATGCGCAGGCTGGGCACGTCGCGGCTGAACAGGGCCAGCAGCGTGGGCACGGCGTGCAGCACCGTCACGCCTTCGCGCGCCAGCGCCTCGGGCAACCCCTCCGGGTCGGTGGTCAGCATCTTGGGCGCGACCCACAGCGAGGCGCCGACCAGGTAGCTGATCCAGATTTCCTCGAACGACATGTCGAAGGCCACCGAGAAGCCCTGGTAGACCTTGTCGCCATGGCGCACGCCCAGCACTTCGTTCTCGCTGCGCAGGAAGTGACAGATGCTGGCCTGGGTGATGGGAACGCCCTTGGGCTTGCCGGTGGAGCCGGAGGTGTAGATGACGTAGGCCGGATGCTCGGGCAACAGCCCTGCGCGCTGGCGCAGCGGCGCCAAGTCGGCCGCCGGCTGCGACAGCTGCCAGGGCGTACAGGTGGCGATGCCGTCGAGCTGGACCTCGCCGCCGGCGACGATGTACTGCGCGCCGGCGTCCTGCAGGCAGGCCTGCATGCGCTCGGGCGGCGTATCCGATTCGAACGGCAGCCAGGCCGCGCCGGCCTTGGCGATGGCGGCCTGCATCAGCAGCAGCTCGTCGCCGCGCGCCAGGCACAGGCCGACGATATGCCCCGGCCGCACGCCGGCCTCGATCAGGTGGTGCGCGGCCAGATCGGCGCGCCGGCCCAGCGTTTCATAGGTAATGGACTGATCCTGCCAATGGATGGCGACGGCGTCGGGATGACGCAGGATCGTGGCTTCGAGAATATCCGGCAGCGTTTCCGCGATCAGCAGATCCGGCCGGTCAGAGCCATGGAGAATCATAGGTAAGGCGACAATCCGGCAAGGGGGATTTTTCGCTTATTGACCCATACCGGCGGGATTCGTTCAAGGACCGCGGACAAAAACATCGCAAAGACGTCGCGCGCGTTGTACCCATGCCGCGCGGGCGTGCGCGCGGCGGCGGCTTCACGACAATTTCACGCGGGCGTACCCCGAAAAACAAAAAACCCGCGCCTGCATCGCATGCGCGGGCCAAGCCGGGGACGGGCGTTGCCGGACGCGCCGGCCGCCGGCCTGCTCAGGCGGCGTCGCGCAGCGCGCGGGCAGCCTGCACCATGCCGATCAGCGCGGCCTCGGTCTCGGGCCAGGCGCGGGTCTTCAGGCCGCAGTCAGGGTTGACCCACAGACGTTCCCTGGGCAGGCGCGCGGCGGCCTTCTGCATCAGGCCGACCATCCAGTCGACTTCGGGCACGTTGGGCGAGTGGATGTCGTACACGCCCGGACCGATGTCGTTCGGATAGCGGAAGTCCTCGAAGGCCTTGAGCAGTTCCATGTTGGAGCGCGAGGTCTCGATGGTGATGACGTCGGCATCCATCGCGGCGATGGATTCGATGATGTCGTTGAACTCCGAATAGCACATGTGCGTGTGGATCTGCGTCTCGTCGCGCACGCCGGCGGTCGACAGGCGGAAGCAGTCCACGGCCCAGTCCAGGTAGGCCTGCCAGTCGGCGCGGCGCAGCGGCAGTCCTTCGCGGATGGCGGGCTCATCGATCTGGATCACGCTGATGCCGGCGGTTTCCAGGTCCACCACTTCATCGCGCAGCGCCAGCGCCAGCTGGCGGCAGGTCTGTTCGCGCGGCTGGTCATCGCGCACGAAGGACCACTGCAGGATCGTGACCGGTCCGGTCAGCATGCCCTTGACCGGCTTGTCGGTCAGCGACTGGGCATAGGACGACCAGCCCACCGTCATCGGCGCGGGACGGGCCACGTCGCCGAAGATGACCGGCGGCTTGACGCAGCGCGAGCCGTAGCTCTGCACCCAGCCGTTCTTGGTGAAGGCGAAGCCGGCCAGCAGCTCGCCGAAGTACTCCACCATGTCGTTGCGCTCGGGTTCGCCGTGCACCAGCACGTCCAGGCCGACCTTTTCCTGGAAGCGGATGACTTCCTCGATTTCCTTGCGGATCGCGGTCTCGTAGGCCGAGTCGGTCAACGCGCCAGATTTCCAATCACGGCGCAGCGCGCGGATTTCGGCGGTTTGCGGGAAGGAACCGATGGTGGTGGTGGGATAGGCGGGCAGGCCCAGCTCTTCCTGCTGGCGAGCGATGCGGCCGGCGAAGGGGGCGCGGTCGCGCGACACGCCGCCGGCGGCGGCCATGCGGGCGGCCACGGCCGGGTTGTGGATGCGGGTCGAGGAACGGCGCGCGGCCAGCGCGGCGCGCTGCCTGCCCAGCGCGTCCTGGGTGGCGGCGTCGGTGGCGCCGTCCAGGGCGCGGCCCAGCAGGTTCAGTTCCTGCAGCTTCTGCGCGGCGAAGGACAGCCAGCTCTTCAGCTCGGCATCGAGTTCGGTTTCGTTGTCCAGGTCCACCGGCACGTGCAGCAACGAGCACGACGGCGCCAGCCACAGGCGCTCGCCCAGCTGCTTGCTGACCGGCGCCAGTGTCGCGACGGCAGCGTCCAGGTCGGTGCGCCAGATGTTGCGGCCATTGATCACGCCCGCCGACAGCACTTGGTCGGCGCGCAGGCCGGCAACGACCTCGGCCAGCTGTTCCGGCGCGCGCACCAGGTCTACGTGCAGGCCGGCCACGGGCAGGGCCAGCGTGGTGGGCAGGTTGTCCTTCAGGCCGTCGAAATAGGTCGCGACCAGCAGCTTCACCGGGCTGGACGACAGCGTGGCGTAAACCTGCTTGAACGCGTCGCGCCAGGCTTGCGGCAGGTCCAGCGCCAGGATGGGCTCGTCGATCTGCACCCATTGCACGCCCTGCTGGGCGAAACGGGCCAGCACGGCCTGGTAGACCGGCAGCAGGTTTTCCAGCAGCTTGAGCTTGCTGGCGTCGGCGGCGCCGTCGGCATAGGCATCGCCCTTGCCCAGGTACAGCCAGGTCAGCGGCCCCGGGATCACGGGCTTGACGGCCAGGCCCAGCGCCTGCGCTTCCTTGACCTGCTCGAACAGCGATTCGCGGGCGATGCGGAAGGTCTGGCCCGGCGTCAGCTCGGGGACGATGTAGTGGTAGTTGGTATCGAACCACTTGGTCATTTCGCAGGCGGCGGCGGGCTTGCCGCTGGGCGCGCGGCCGCGGCCCATGCGGAACAGCGTGTCCAGCGATACGGGTTCGTTGTCCTTCTGGCCGAAGCGCGCGGGCACCGCGCCCAGCAGCGTGGTCCATTCCAGGATCTGGTCATACCAGGCGAAATCGCCGACCGGCACGAAGGCCAGGCTGTTGGCGGCCTGCAGCTGCCAGTGGCGGGCGCGCAGTTCGCGGCCGGTCTGCTCCAGTGCTTCGGCGGTCTGCTTGCCGGCCCAGTAGGCCTCGACCGCGCGCTTCAGTTCACGATGGGCGCCAATGCGGGGGAATCCCAGATTATGAATAGTCGTCATGTCGATAAGGTCCGAAGACAAAATTTGTTCAAGTGACGACTATTCTGGCGCACAATCAATTTGAGTCAAAATCAATGTCTACATTCATAATATGAGAGAATCTCATAAAAAATAAGCTCATGAGCCATCCGTGGGATAGGCGGTTCCGGCGCCCGTCCGCCCGTCTCCCGCGCCTTCTTTCCGCGCCTTTTTTTGGTCTGAACGTCCCCCATGCTGGAAATTCGTCACCTGGAAACCCTGACCGCCATCCGCGATGGAGGCAGCCTGCAGGAAGCCGCCGAACGGCTGCACCTGACCCAATCCGCCCTGTCGCACCAGCTGCGCGACCTGGAAACCCGGCTGGGCACGCCGCTGCTGAACCGGCGCACGCGCCCTGCCCGCCTGACCACCGCCGGTTTGCGCGTGCTGGCGCTGGCCGACGAAGTGCTGCCGCGCATGCGCGCCACCGAAAGGGAATTGCAGCGCCTGGCGGCGGGCCGTAGCGGCCGGCTGCACCTGGCCATCGATTGCCACTCCTGCTTCCAGTGGCTGATGCCGGCGCTGGATGCCTTCCGCGCGCAATGGCCGGACGTGGCGTTGGACCTGTCGGCGGCGTTCTCCTTCGCACCGCTGCCCGCGCTGGTGCGCGGCGACCTGGACCTGGTTATCACCTCCGATCCGCAGCCGCTGGACGCGGTCGACTACCTGCCCCTGTTCAAGTACGAACTGGTGCTGGCGGTGTCGGAATCCAATCCGCTGGCCGGCAGCAAGTTCGTCATGCCCGACCAGCTGGCGGACCAGACGCTCATCACCTACCCGGTGGACAAGCAGCGCCTGGACGTCTTCACCGCGTTCCTGGACCCGGCCGACGTGGAACCGGCCGCGATACGCAAGGCCGAACTCACGCCCATCATCGCGCAGCTGGTCGCCAGCAACCGCGGCGTGGCGGCGCTGCCGAACTGGGCGCTGACGGAATACATGAACCAGGGCTGGCTGCGGCAGTGCCGGCTGGGGCCGCAGGGGGTGTGGCGCACGCTATACGCCACGGTGCGCAGCGAGGACACGGACGCCTCGTACATCGATGAATTCCTGACCATCACGCGCGACGTCTGCTTCAAGACGCTGAGCGGGATCAAGTCGGCGAAATAGGCGGGAAGACGGCGACGGCCCGCGCGTGCGGGCCGTCAGGGTCGGGATGGCTGATTGCAATATGCCTGGCGCCCGGGCTTGGGCTTGGGCTTGGGCTTGGGGCTTGGGACTTGATGCTTGAGGGCCCGACGCTTCCTGTTCCCACCCGATTCACCGGCCTGGTCTAGTCTTCGTCGCCCGCGCCCAATATGCGGCGAATGACGTCCTGCGCGAAGCCGCGGCTGGCCAGGAAGCGCGCCTGCTTGGCATAGGCCGCGCGGTCGGCCGGCTTTTCGCCGAAGCGCTTGCGCCAGACCTCCAGCGCGCGCTCGTGCTCGGTGGAACGAAGCTGGTCGCGCAGCTCGGCCACCTGGCCATCGTCCACGCCGTGCTGGCGCAGTTCCTGCACGATGCGCGCCGCCCCCTGGCGCGACGCGCGCCGATGCACCAGGCTCTGCGCGAAGCGCTCGGTGGACAGCCAGCCTTCCTTTTCCAGCGCGTCCAGCACCGTCTCGATTTCGGCCGGGTCCTCGGCATGAGGCGCCAGCTTGCGGGCCAGCTCGGCGCGCGCATGCTCGCGGCGCGACAGATAGCCCACAGCGCGCATCTTCAGCGACGGGCCCTTGCGTTCGGGCTTGCCGCCATCAGCCTGCGCACCGCCATCCTTCCTGTCGCGGCCCGTCCGATCGCTGTCCGTTCCATCATCGTCCCGCACACCGTCGCGGGCGCCTTCGCGATCCGCCCGGGTCCGGCGCGCGCTGGCGCGGGCGCGCAGCTCGGAACTGCGCTGCCATTCGTCCGGTGCGGCGGCGGGCTCGGCGGCGCGGCGCGCGTCGGAACTGCGGCGCAGCCCTTGCGGCTTGGCCACGGTCTCGAACTCGTCATCCAGCTTGGCGCGCAGATGCTCGGAGGATTTGGCGGAAGGTTTCCAGCTCATGGGATGAAGTGTAGACAGGAAAACGACAACGGCAGGTTCCCGAACCAGGAACCTGCCGTCGCCCGACTGCCGTACACGCCCGGCGTCCGCTGACGCGAACCCGGGCGAAACGAGGACGATCAGTCTTCGCTGGTGTCCTCGGCCGTGGGCACGAACTCGGCGGCGCGGCTGACCACGCCCTGGTTCTCGCGCACGCGGTTTTCGATCTCGAACGCCAGTTCGCGGTGCTCTTTCAGGTATTCGCGGACATTGTCCTTGCCCTGGCCGATGCGGTTGCCGTTGTAGCTGTACCAGGCGCCGGACTTGTCCACCACGTTGGCGGCCACGCCCAGGTCGATGATTTCGCCTTCGCGCGAGATGCCGGCGCCGTACATGATGTCGAACTCGGCCTGCTTGAACGGCGGCGCGACCTTGTTCTTGACGACCTTGACGCGGGTTTCGTTGCCGACGACCTCATCGCCCTTCTTGATGGAGCCGATGCGGCGGATGTCCAGGCGCACCGAGGCGTAGAACTTGAGCGCGTTGCCGCCGGTGGTGGTTTCGGGGTTGCCGAACATCACGCCGATCTTCATGCGGATCTGGTTGATGAAGATGACCATGCAGTTGGTCTTCTTGATGGTGGCGGTCAGCTTGCGCAGCGCCTGGCTCATCAGGCGGGCCTGCAGGCCGGGCAGCGAATCGCCCATCTCGCCTTCGATTTCGGCCTTGGGCACCAGCGCGGCGACCGAGTCGATCACGATCAGGTCGACGGAACCCGAACGCACCAGCGCGTCGGCGATTTCCAGCGCTTGCTCGCCCGTGTCCGGCTGCGAGATCAGCAGGTCGGCCAGGTTCACGCCCAGCTTGGACGCGTACTGCACGTCCAGCGCGTGTTCGGCGTCGACGAAGGCGCAGGTGCCGCCCAGCTTCTGCATTTCAGCGACCACCTGCAGCGTCAGCGTGGTCTTGCCCGACGATTCCGGACCGTAGATCTCGACCACGCGGCCGCGCGGCAGGCCGCCGACGCCCAGCGCGATGTCCAGGCCCAGCGAACCCGTGGAAACCACCTGGATGTCGTGGGAGACTTCGTTGTCGCCGTAGCGCATGATCGAGCCCTTGCCGAACTGCTTTTCGATCTGCGAAAGCGCGGCGGCGAGCGCCTTGGCCTTTTCCGCGGCAGCGGCCTTGGTGGTTTTGTCGTCCATGTGAAGTCCTGTCTGTGTAACGTATCGGGTTGCGGGTCGGGTTCGGGCTTGCGCCCCGGGCTAACACGGGGGTTAACAATCTTGCTGCTCAGTCCAGGGCGGGGGATCGGAATCGTCAACGGCCTGGATTTCTGTCGGTCGAGATTATGGCATCGGATTGTACTGTACAAAAAAACAGTGTGCCAGAGTTTTCCACGTATACCCTGAGTGGCAAGCGCCACGCCCTGTGACAGAATCCCAGACGCCCCCGGTGATTCGTCCCCATTGCGCCGCCGGACGGCCCGCGACAGAAGAAAAACCCGCGCGGGCGACAGGGCAGGCAACCGGCATCGCGCGGGGGACGTACAACAACACTAGCAGCAGCCCATGCGTATCCTGATCGCCGAAGACGACAGTATCCTGGCAGACGGCCTGTCCCGCTCGCTACGGCACAACGGCTACGCGGTCGACGCGGTGCGCGACGGCCTGGCGGCCGATTCCGCGCTGGCCGCCCAGGCCTTCGACCTGCTCATCCTGGACCTCGGCCTGCCCCATCTGGCGGGCCTGGAAGTGCTGCGGCGCCTGCGCGCGCGCAATTCCTCCCTGCCCGTCCTGATCCTGACCGCCGCCGACAGCATCGAGCAGCGCGTCAAGGGCCTGGACCTGGGCGCCGACGACTACATGGCCAAGCCCTTCGCGCTGTCCGAGCTGGAGGCGCGCGTGCGCGCGCTGACCCGCCGCGGCGCCGGCGGCGGCGCCACGCTGCTCAAGCATGGCCGCCTGGTGTTCGACCAGACCGGCCGGGTGGCCATGGTCGACGAGCAGACGCTGGACCTGTCCGCGCGCGAGGTCAGCCTGCTCGAGATCCTGCTCACGCGCAGCGGCCGCATGGTCAGCAAGACCCAGCTGGTCGACCACCTGTGCGAATGGGGCGAGGAAGTCAGCACCAACGCGATCGAGGTCTATGTGCACCGCCTGCGCAAGAAACTCGAACCCAGCGGCGTGAAGATCGTGACCGTGCGCGGCCTGGGATATTGCCTTGAACGGGACCAGGGTGCGGCCTACCTCGCCAGCTGATTCCCCGCAGCATCCCGAAACGCTCAATCAAGAGGCACTGGATGTCATGCGGGCGGGGGCCAAGGGCCCCAGCTTCGCGCCGCCGCAAAGGTCGCTGCTGGGCGAGATCCTGGACTGGATGCTGGCGCCGCTGTTCCTGCTGTGGCCCATGAGCGTGGCCATCACCTATGTGGTCGCCCAGAACATCGCCAACGTGCCTTACGACCGCGCGCTGGCCAACAATCTGCACGTGCTGACGCGCCAGGTCTACGCGCAGGAAGGCCGCGCGACGCTGAGGATGACCGACGCCGCGCGCGACGTGCTGCGCGCCGACGAGACCGACAGCGTATTCTGGCTGGCGCTGGGCAGCCGCGGCGAGTACCTGGGGGGCGACCGCGCCCTGCCGCTGCCGGCCAGCGTGGGCCAGCCCAGCCCCGGCCAGGTGCTGTACGAGGATGACACGCTGCGCGGCTTCGGCGTGCGCATGGCCTACACCTGGGTCGACCTGAACCTGCCCGGCACGCAGCCGGCGCTGCTGATCGTGGCCGAGACGGTGGAAAAGCGCACCCAGCTCGCCAACGACATCATCAAGGGCGTGATCATCCCGCAGTTCGTGGTGCTGCCCGTGGCGGTGCTGCTGGTGTGGTTCGGGCTGTCGCGCGGCGTGGCGCCGCTGAACGCGCTGCAACAGCGGCTGCGCGCGCGCCGGCCCGACGACCTGTCGCCGATCGACGAGCGCGCCGCGCCGTCCGAGATCGCGCCGCTGCTGGCAGCCATGAACGACCTGCTGGACCGGCTGTCGTCCAACGTGCAGGCGCAGCGCCGCTTCGTGGCAGACGCCGCGCACCAGCTGAAGACGCCGCTGGCCGGGCTGCGCACGCAGGCCGAGCTGGCGCTGCGCGACGCCAGTCCCGAGGAAATGCAATCCAGCCTGCGCCAGTTGGTCACCGGATCGGAGCGCGCCACCCGCCTGGTGAACCAGTTGCTGCTGCTGGCGCGCGCCGAGAACCCCGCCGCCATCGGCCTGGCCCGCACCGACCTGAACGCCATCGCCTACGAGCAGGCCATGCACTGGGTGCCGCACGCGCTGTCGCTCAGCACCGACCTGGGTTTCGAGGGCGCCGAGACGCCGGTCGAGATCAACGGCAACCCGCTGCTGCTGGCCGAGCTGCTGAACAACCTGGTGGACAACGCACTGCGCTATACGCCGCGGGGCGGCCACATCACAGTGCGGGTGCAGAGCCAGGGCGAGCAAGGCGTGCTGGAGGTCGAGGACTCGGGCCCCGGCATCGCGCCGGAAGAACGCGAGCGCGTCTTCGACCGCTTCTACCGCGTGCTGGGCACGCTGTCCGACGGCAGCGGCCTGGGCCTGGCGATCGTGCGCGAGATCGCGCAGACCCACCAGGCCACGGTCGTCATCAGCGACCATCCAAGCCCCTATTCCGACCTGCCGGGCACCCGCATCCGCGTCGCCTTCCCGCTGTACGCGGAACCGGACCCGTCCGCCGACGCCTAGCGCGTCGCTGCGCGGATATGCCCGCGCATGCATCCCTTCCAATGGCCGCGGCGGCTTGCCGAAAGCCCAAAACAGCGCGACGCCCACGCTTTTGGTTCCTAAGTGCTATCCCTAGCCTCTCTATGAGGCGGTTTCTTTTTGTTGCAAATTTAAGCCTCAGGTAAGGGTTACGTCAGAACCGAGTCAGTCTCGTTCCCTACCTTGCGTATAGCTCGATGTCGGCCTCGCCGGCGGAGGGTCAGGCACGGCGGAGAAACCGCCGGCGACAAAAACGAGGAGACATCATGAGCACAACCACTGTGGCAGGCCGCGGTCCCTCCGCGGATCCGCGCCCGATGACCAAGGATGAACGCCGCGTCATCTTCGCGTCCTCGCTGGGCACGGTTTTCGAATGGTATGACTTCTATCTGTATGGCTCGCTCGCGGCCATCATCGCGCAACACTTCTTCTCCGGCGTGAACCCCACCGCGGGCTTCATCTTCGCCCTGCTGGCGTTCGCGGCGGGCTTCGCCGTGCGTCCGTTCGGCGCGCTGGTGTTCGGCCGCCTGGGCGACCTGGTCGGCCGCAAGTACACGTTCCTGGTCACCATCGTGATCATGGGCCTGTCCACCTTCCTGGTGGGCGTGCTGCCCAGCTACGCCAGCATCGGCCTGGCCGCTCCCGCGATCCTGATCGTGCTGCGCCTGCTGCAAGGCCTGGCGCTGGGCGGCGAGTACGGCGGCGCGGCCACCTACGTGGCCGAGCACGCGCCGCATGGCCGCCGCGGCTTCTACACGTCGTGGATCCAGACCACCGCCACGCTGGGCCTGTTCCTGTCGCTGCTGGTGATCCTGGGCATCCGCACGTTCATGGGCGAAGACGACTTCAAGGCCTGGGGCTGGCGCATTCCGTTCCTGATCTCGGTGGTGCTGCTGGGCATCTCGGTGTGGATCCGGATGCAGCTCAATGAATCGCCGACCTTCCAGCGCATGAAGGAAGAAGGCAAGGGTTCGAAGGCGCCGATCGCCGAATCGTTCGGCCAGTGGAAGAACCTGAAGGTCGTGCTGCTGGCGCTGCTGGGCCTGACCGCCGGCCAGGCCGTGGTCTGGTACACGGGCCAGTTCTACGCGCTGTTCTTCCTGACGCAGACGCTGAAGGTCGACGCCAACACCGCCAACATCATGATCGCCGTGGCGCTGCTGATCGGCACCCCGTTCTTCGTCGTGTTCGGCGCGCTGTCGGACAAGATCGGCCGCAAGCCCATCATCATGGCCGGCTGCCTGATCGCCGCGCTGACCTACTTCCCGATCTTCCAGGGCCTCACCCACTTCGCCAACCCGGCGCTGGAAAAGGCCCAGGCCTCGGCCCCGGTGACGGTGATCGCGGATCCGGCGACCTGCTCGTTCCAGTTCAACCCAGTGGGCACGGCCTCGTTCACCAGCTCCTGCGACGTGGTCAAGTCCTTCATGGCCCGCAACTCGGTGAACTACAAGAACGAAGCGGCGCCCGCCGGTTCGGTCGCCAAGGTCAAGATCGGCAGCGACGAGTTCGCCTCGTTCGACGGCAAGACGCTGGCGCCGGCCGAGTTCAAGGCCAAGGCCGCCGAGCTGGACAAGGCCCTGACCACCGCGATCCGCACGCACGGCTATCCCGCCAAGGCGGATCCGGCCCAGAGCAACAACGTCATGGTCGTGCTGCTGCTGACCATCCTGGTGATCTACGTGACCATGGTGTACGGCCCGATCGCGGCCATGCTGGTGGAAATGTTCCCGACCCGCATCCGCTACACCTCGATGAGCCTGCCGTACCACATCGGCAACGGCTGGTTCGGCGGCTTCCTGCCCCCGGTCGCCTTCGCCGTGGTGGCCGCCACCGGCAACATCTACGACGGCCTGTGGTACCCGATCATCATCGCCGTGATGACGTTGGTCATCGGCACGCTGTTCGTGCGCGAGACCAAGGACAACGACATCAACGACTAAACCATCCATCCCCCGCCGGGCGGGACTGCTGCGCCTGCCCGGCCTTTCACAAAGCTCCCTCGGGAGCTTTTTTTTTGCCCTGTCCGCGTCGAACCGGCAAGGCCAGCCCACACGCGGCGGACCCGCGCCGGCAGGCGCGTCGCGAGACATGTCGCTTCGCCATGCCGCACATGGAATTCTGTGTTCCGCGCGCGCCCTGTTCGATTCAGGACGCTGTCAGACCCCTGCCCTTAGACTGGCGCCTCAGATTACGGCCTTGCGCCAAATCACCTGGCGATTGATCCCCCTGCCAGACGATTTGCAGGGCTGCTCCTCTGACACCAATGTCGCGTTCCCCGCGAGCCTTTTATGACGCGGCATTGCGTGCTCCCGTACCGGCCCGGCCTGCATAGCGCCGGGCCGCTTTTTTTTGCGCGCGCGAGCAGGCCCGCGCAAGCGCGGGCCCTCGGGAAATGCCTTGGCGTCGTATCAGCGGCGCATGCCCACGCCAACCACCAGCACGCCGACCACGATGGCGGCGATGCCCGCCCACGACGGGATGGCCACGGACTTCTCGGTTTCCGCGGTGGCCTTGACCGAGCCGATCTGCAGCACAGTCTCTTCGGACTTGTAGTTGAAGCCCTTGTACGCCAGCGCGGCCACGCCCAGCACGATCAGCACTGCGCCAATGATTGTCGACAATTTCATGCTGTTCTCCTTGTGTCGATGAGCGTTGCGGCGGACGTTACCGCATGCGCCACGGGCTGTCAGTGACAGATCGTGTCGCGTCGCGCGCGCGCAGCGCAAGGTCGATCCGGGTGGGCCGGGTCGTATAGAATCAACCCTTTTGGCCGACGCACATGTGGTTCAAGAACCTTAAGATCTACCGCCTTTCCTCGCCGTGGACGCTCGTGGGCGAGCAGCTGGAAGAAACGCTCGCGCGGCATGCCTATCAGGCCAGCGGCAGCGCCGGCGCCAACAATCTCGAAATGCAGAGCCTGGGCTGGGTGCCGCCGCGCGAGAACGGCGGACTGGCGCACGTGGTGGGCGGACAGATCCTGCTGACGCTGCGCGCCGAGAAGAAGCTGCTGCCCGGCACCGTGGTCAACCAGGTCGCCAAGGCGCGCGCCCAGGAAATCGAAGAGCAGCAAGGCTACAAGCCGGGCCGCAAGCAGATGAAGGAAATCAAGGAGCGCGTCACCGACGAGCTGCTGCCGCGCGCCTTCAGCGTGTACCGCGACACCCGCGTCTGGATCGACCCGCAGAACCACTGGCTGGTCATCGACGCCGCAGCCTCGGCCAAGGCCGATGAAGTGATCGGCCTGCTGGCCAAGTGCATCGATCCGTTCCCGCTGGAAAACCTGTACGTGGCCCAGTCGCCCGCCTCGGCCATGACCGGCTGGCTGGCCGAGGACGAGGCGCCGTCCAACTTCACCATCGACCAGGACACCGAGCTGCGCTCGTCCGGCGAAAGCGGCGCGGCGATCCGATACGTCAAGCACTCCATCGACGCTGACGACGTGCGCCGCCACATCCAGTCCGGCAAGCAGTGCACGCGCCTGGCCATGACCTGGGCCGACCGCATCTCCTTCGTGCTGACCGAGAACCTGGACGTCAAGCGCGTCGCGCCGCTGGACGTGCTCAAGGAAGGCAACGAAGCCATCGCCGCCAACGACGACGAGAAGTTCGACTCCGACATGATGCTGATGACGGGCGAGCTGGCCAAGCTGATGGCCGAGCTGGTCGAGGCGCTGGGCGGCGAGAAGCGCGTCTGAACGCCGCATCCCGGGACTGCCCGCGCCGCCCGGGATAGCCGAAGCCTGAATGCCAAAACCCCCGGGAAGCTGGATTCCGATCCAGCCTTCCGGGGGTTTTGCATCATGCGATCCGAAATCCGGCGCGCGCCGGAACAGCACGGTTGCCAAGGCCTGGATACACGGCGGTCCAGGGGCTCGGCGGCCCCTCGCCGCTCAGGCCGCGACGGCCTGGTCGCGTCCGGCCTGCTTGGCGCGGTACAGCGCCTTGTCGGCCCGCTCGATCAGGTAGGCGTAGTCGGGATGGCCGTCGAACGAGGCCACGCCGATGCTGGCCGTGATCTTCAGATTGCCGGCCTCCGACACCGAGAAGGCGTGGCGGCGGATTTCCGCGCCCAGCTTCTGCGCGACCAGCATCGCGGCCTCCGGCCCCGTGTCCACCAGCACCACCAGGAATTCCTCGCCGCCGTAGCGGAACACGAAGTCGCTCGAACGGCAGGCCTGGTGCACGACTTCGGCGAACTGGCGCAGCACCTGATCGCCGCCGCTGTGCCCGTACTGGTCGTTGATGGACTTGAAGTGATCGATGTCCAGCAGCAGCACGGAAAACGCGGAATGCTGACGCGTGGCGATGGCGATCTCGCGGCCGATGACCGAGGGCAGGAAGCGCCGGTTCAACACGTTGGTGAGCGGATCGCTGCCGCTCTCGATTTCCGCCACCATGTCGAACAGACCGTTGAGCAGGTGCTTGATGCGCGCCACCAGTTCCTGCAGCTCGCGCACCAGGTCCGGCATGGCGCCCTGCCCCTCGGCGCCGCGCATCAGGCTAGGCAGCACCACGTCGTCCAGGCGCGCCACCGCTTCCATGATCTGCCGCAGCGCGGGCGCGCTTTCGAACAGCACGCCGCCCTTGTGGTGCAGCCACAGGCCGAACTCCGAGGCCGCCAGGCGCGGCAGCACCTGCTCGGGGGCGCGGTAGTGCAGGCCGATCAGCACGGCCTGGCTCCATTCGAGCAGCGCGGCGCGCTGCCGCTCGCGCTCGGTGGAGATGTTCTGCCCCAGCGCGAACAAGCGGTAGGCCTCGTCGTTGCGCGCGCCACGGTTGACGTCGCGCATGAAGGCGCGGCTCATCTGCTCGATCGCCAGGTCGAACAGATTACAGACGTACTGCGTGGCCACCGACGCGGCCATGCCGTCCAGGTCGCTGGCGCGCAGGCGCAGCGCGATCTCGTTCTTCAGGATGCGCGCGCCGGCCATCACCAGATGGATGGGGATGTGCACGCGCGCATGGACCTCGCCGACCTTTTTCTGAGTCGCCATCAGCGCCGCGATGTCGCCCTGGTCGCGCACGCAGAGCAGGCCCTTGAGCCAGCCCTTCATGGCGCTGCTCAGGCGGGTCGAGACGATCTCGTGCGACAGGCGCGGCCCCGCCTCGGCGTCGGACAGCAGCGTGGAATAGAAGGCGTCGACCAGCGCGGTGGCGCTGTCGGACACCACGGCGGCGACCTGCCCCCGGGTGTAGGCGTCCACGGACTGGTAGACCGCCTGCCAGGCCTGTGCATTCGATGCGCTCAGATAGCAGGCCTGGCCGGCAACGGCGGGAGTGACGGGGATTGCGCTGCTGCTCGAAGACATAGGGGACCATCCGACCGGATCAGGGCCGCTAGCCCCGAAGCGCGCCCGGCAGCGGCGCGCGACACAAACTCGCCGCCAGGACATCCCGACGGCAAAACCAGCGCGGATTATGCTTCAAATCGCCCGGGGCGGGCCGCAAGCGCGGCCGCCGCGTGGGGAAAATCGGAACGGCGCGGATCAGTCCAGGCCGTGGAAGGCCGAGTCGTCGGGGCCGATGTGGGTGGGATGCTGCCACGTCACGTCGCGCATCGAGTGCTGCACCAGCCCTTCCACGCCCAGCAGCACCGCGAAGATCGCCATGCGGATGGGGATGCCGTTGTCGGTCTGGCGGAAGATCGCCAGGCGCGGATCGTGGTTCAGGTCCACGCTCAGGTCGTTGGCGCCGGGACGGCTGTCGCGCGGCAGCGGGTGCATCACGATGGTGTCCGGACCGCAGTATTCATCGATGATGGCGCGGTTGATCTGGAAGTCGGGCGTGTAGCCTTCGTTCTCTTCGTTGGCGAAGCGCTCTTTCTGCACGCGCGTGGCGTAGATCACGTCGGCGCCCGCCAGGCCCTCGCCCAGCGAGCTCTTCTGCTCGATGACGTTGCCGTTGCGGCTGGCCTGTTCGATGATGTAGGAAGGCATCTCCAGGCCGCGCGGCGACACCAGCGAGAACTTCACACCCTTGTACAGCGCCAGCAGCTTGATCAGCGAGTGCACGGTGCGGCCATACTTCAGGTCGCCGACCATGGCGATGTGCGCGCCGTCCAGCAGCTTGCCCAGGCGCGAGAACTCGGTCAGGATCGTGTACAGGTCCAGCAGCGCCTGGCTGGGGTGTTCGCCAGGACCGTCGCCGCCGTTGACCACCGGAATGTTGGTGGCGCGCGCGAATTCGGCCACCGAGCCCTGGTCCGGATGACGGATCACCATCGCGTCGACATAGCCGCTCATGACGCGGCTGGTGTCGTAGATGGATTCGCCCTTGGCCATGGACGAGAACGTGAAGCCGGTGGTGTCGCAGACCGAGCCGCCCAGACGGCAGAAGGCCGAGCCGAAGCTGACGCGGGTACGGGTGCTGGCCTCGAAGAACAGGTTGCCCAGCACCGCGCCTTCGAGCACGCGCGAGATCTTCTGGCGGCGCGCGATGGGCTGCATCATGTCGGCCACGCGGAACAGGTCTTCCACCGATTCACGCGTGAACTGGTCCACCGACACCAGCTGATGCTTGCCTTCGATGGCGATGCGGTCACGCAGCGGGCCATCTTGTACGCTTTGCGTATATTTTTCCAGCAGCACACCGTTCTGCACGATTTCGCTGACGAAGCGCTGCACCACTTCCGGCATGGCGCGGAATTCCTGCGAGCCCTCGGGCAGCAGCCAGGTGTCCAGCGCCCGGCGCTTGACGCCGATGCGGGTGGCGAAGACGTCGCGCGTCAGGTTCAGGCGTCGCATGGCGTCGCGCAGGAAAGCTTGCTGGGAGATGGTCATGACAGGCCCCGAGGAAGAGGATTTATATACGCACTGCGCATATTATTCTCAACGCAAATGCAAGTCCAACACTTTTGCGCACACGGGTTTACCCGTGATTTTCTCTAGACGCCGGTGTAGCCCGTCGTCACCGAGGCATCGGCCGTGGTGGCGGAACCGGCGGCCAGCCAGCAGGCGGCGCAGAAGCACAGCGCGCTCGCCACATAGAAAAGCACGGCCAGCGCCTGGGCCGGCCAGTGCCGTCGGCCGGGCCGCAGGGTGTCGCCCTGCCGCAACAGGCTGGCCTGCGCCAGCCAGCCGAACAGCAGGCCGCCGCAGGCGCCCAGGAAACCCGCCAGGTACAGCGCCAGCGGCGCCTGCAGATCGGGCGCGGCCACGTCCGAGCCGATCACGCCCAGCATGAAGAACACCAGCACCAGCGCCGCGCCGCCGTTGATCCAGGCCAGCAGGCGGAACGCGCCGGCGAACAGCGCGAACGCCATCGCGCCTGCCCGCCCCTGCCCCGAGCGCGGCTCCATGATCAGCCGCCCTGGCGGCAGGCCGGCGTGGCGCTCTCGATCGAGGCGCGGGCGGCGGCGATCTCGGCCTTGTCCCAGCGGCCCTCGCCCACCACGGTGATCGTCACCTTGGCCTTGCTCGGGCTTTCGGCTTCGGACGTGATCAGTTCCAGCACCTTGGCCTGCTCGCCCACCTTGTAGACCTGCACCTCGTCGGGCGCGCCCTTCTCGCCCAGCTTGGGCTTCCAGGCATAGGCGACGTTGTAGGGATGGGCGACATTCACGTGGCAGGCGCGCACGTATTCGCCCGCGCGTCGGAACGCGGCCTGCGAATTCGTGTCGACGATGAAGGTTTCGTGCAGCGCGGTTTCGGCCTCGTACACACCGGTGCTCGCGCACCCGCCCAGCGACGCCGCCAGCATCGCGCCCACCATCCATACAGACTTGCGCATCATCGTTCCCGTTTCAGACTTTCGGATTCCCGCGATTATGCCAGCCCCGCATTCGTGACCGGCCGGGCACAAACGCGCGACGCCCGCTTGCGGCCGTCAAGGCGACGCGCCCTCCAGCAGCGGCCCGGCGATAAAAAAAGCCGCGTCCGGCATGCCTGGGCATCCCGAACGCGGCCCTGCGCCGCGCGAACAGACGCTGGCGAGGCTGCCTACTTCTTGGCGGCGTCCTCGATCTTTTCTCCGCCGCGCTGTATATCCTTGCCCGCGCCCGCGACGGTATTGCAGCCCGCCGAAAGCGCGGCGATCGAAAGCAGCATGACGAGAAAGACTTTGTTCTTCATGGAGTTCTCCTTTCCTGGCTTGAAAACCGAGCCCAGCATACCGCAAAGCCCGCGTCTTGAGCATCGGCCATCGGCCCGCGAAAACGGGCTCGCCGCCGCCGGCCGCAGCGCCCCCGGCCGGCGCTCGCTTGCCCTTGTCGCGCATTTCACGGCAATGCATTAGGATGCACGAATGACCAAGACATACGCATCGACGGCCGGCGCTACGGCCCCGAAAAGCTGGGGCTGGGAACAGCCCGGCTGCCGGGGTCCGGCGGCGCTGGCCCTTTTCATCGACGACCTGCATCGCATCCTGCAAGAACACACGGCCGGCAAGCTGGCTTCGTGCAGCACGCTGGCGGACGCCCAGTCCCAGGTGGACGCGCTGCTCGCGCGCTACAACGACGTCGCCCGCGCGCCGGAAGTGTTCCAGGGCCAGTCCGTCGAACTGAAAGAAGGCGTGGACCGCAGCGGCGTGTCCCACACCGTGCCCATTTTTTCGCCGCGCCTGAAGCAATCGCTGGTGTCGATGCTGGGCGGCAAGCCCGGCTGACACCACCGCGCCCGCCAACCTGAACGGCTTGAGAGGGAGACCGCAAGATGAATACGGATAACGTCGTGGAATTTCTGCGCCAGCTGTCGCTGGACGTGTCGCTGGGCGCCGCCGCCCAGCAGGCCGCGAGCCAGCGCGACGCGCCGCTGGCGCTGGCGCGCCTGGCCACGGCGCACGGGCTGCCTTGCAGCGCGGCCGACTGGTCCGCATTCACCCGTGGCTGCCTGGACGAATCCAACGCCAGCCTGACCGACATCGACGCCGCGGACGCGGTGATCTGGCAGCTGGTTCAGGATCCGGGCCAGGGTTCCCGCGTGGAAGCCGGCTCGGTTACCCGGGTCATCGGCATCCTGGCCCAGGACGGCGCGCCGCCCGTGGTCGGCCAGGTGGTCAGCGACCTGGCCCCGCGCGCCGCGCCGGCGAGCCCATCCATCCTCACCAGCTCCTGAAGCCTCAATCCCCGCGTGGCGCGTCCAGGTAGGCCGCCACGCCTTCCGCCACCGCCAGCCCGCCCGCCATGCAGGCGGTCAGCAGATAGCCGCCGGTGGGCGCTTCCCAATCCAGCATTTCGCCTACGCAGAACACGCCGGGCATGGCGCGCAGCATCAGACCCGGCGTCAGCGCGTCGAAGCTCACGCCCCCCGCCGTGCTGATCGCCTCGTCGATCGGACGCGCGCGCTGCAACGGCACCGGCAGCGCCTTGATGCGCACGCCCAGCAGGGCGGGATCGCGCAGCGCCTGTTCACCGGCGCATTCGCGCAGCAAGCCCGCCTTCACGCCGGTCAGGCCCAGCCGGCTCTGCAGATGGCTGGACAGCGAACGCGAGCCGCGCGGATGCGTCACCGCCGCCATCACTTTTTCCTGCGGCCAGTCGGGCAGCAGATCCAGCACCGCGGTCGCGCGGCCATCGGCCTGCAGGCGATCGCGCAACGCCGCCGACAGCGCATAGACCAGGCTGCCCTCGATGCCGCTGCGCGTAACCACGAATTCGCCCTGCCGGGCCTTCGCGTCGTCGCCGCAGCGCATGGACACCGGCTTGACCGGCTGCCCCGCGTAGCGCTCGCGGAAATGTTCCGACCATTCCACGTCGAAACCGCAATTGGCCGGCCGCAACGGCGCCACGGCGACGCCGCGCGCGCGCAGGCCCGGCGCCCAGGCGCCGTCCGAACCGAGGCGGGCCCAGCTGCCGCCGCCCAGGGCCAGCACGACGGCATCGGCCGAGGCGCGGCGCTCGCCCTCGGGCGTATCGAAACGCAGATCCGCGGCGCCGCCCGCCGCATCCTCGGGCCAGCCCAGCCAGCGATGCCGCATGTGAAAGCGCAGGCCGGCCGCGCGCAGGCGCGCCAGCCAGGCGCGCAGCAGCGGCGCGGCCTTCATTTCCTCGGGGAACACGCGACCCGACGTGCCGACGAAGGTGCGCACGCCCAGGCCCTGCGCCCAGTCGCGCAAGGCGGCGGCATCCATCCGTGCCAGCCATGGCGCGACCTGCGCGGCGCGATCGCCGTAACGGGCCAGGAACGGCCCGGCCGGCTCGCTGTGCGTCAGGTTCAATCCCCCCCGGCCCGCCATCAGGAACTTCCGGCCGACCGACGGCATGGCGTCATACACATCCACGCTGTATCCCCGGGCGCCCAGGCCCTCGGCCGCCATCAGGCCGGCGGGACCACCGCCGATCACGGCCACGCGCCAGGGCCTGGCGTCGCCCTTCACTGCGCTCATCGTCCCTTCCCCGGGCGTCCGTCGCGAGCGACGGACGCGCGCGAGCAGTCATGGCGGAACAGGCACGGAAATGCGGAGCAACGTGGCGGAATCATGGCGTGGGAAAAACAAAAAAAAAGCGCCGCGGGCGGCGCGGCGGCTGCGATTGTCGCATGGGGGTGGTGAACAGGGGCCGGGCGCCGGATCGGACACTTATTGAGCGCCGGCGCCAAGCCCTTGTTATTGCGTCACTATTTACACATGCACAGCGGCTATCCCAAGGCTTTTCCACAGCCGCTGTGGGCAACTCATCAGGCCCGCGCCGCCAGCATGGGGCCGCCCCAGGGCTCGGCATCGAGTTCGAAGCGGATCTCCTGGTAGTCGCCGTCCACCGACACGGTGCGCAGCAGGCCCGCGCCCAGCGCCTGCCCCAGCGCCCGACGGCACAGCGTCTCGGGATCGTCGGCCAGCGACTGGAACACGCCGTCCGGTATGCGCAGGCGCAGCAGCGCCAGGGGATCGCCGCCATCGGCTGGCCTGCCGATATGGATATGGGCGGGATAGCCGTGCGGGCACCAGATGCCCACGTGATACTTGCCTGCATCGCCCGTGTCGGCGACATAACCGGGATGATCGTATTTTGCTGTACCCATGCACCCTCCTTGTTCGCGGCCAAGCCGCAGGCTGGAACCATGGTAGCTCAGCACCGCCCTGTCGTGCGCCCGCAAGCTATCGGGGAAACTCCGGACCACGCTTGCGCTTGACCTGGCGCAAGCGGCGGGGCAGTCCGACAGGGAAACAACCGGATGCAAACGTCATGGCCGGGCCGCCGGGGACCCGCCGCCGCTTCGCCTCAGCCCTCGGAGCGCTTGCGGGCAATGAACTGTACGACGCAGGCCATGCCGGTGTGAAACACGCCCTCGGTCACGTCGCGCTCGATTTCGCGCGACAGCAGGATGTCGCAATGGGGAAACTCGCGTTCCAGGTCGGCAAGCGCCATGAACATGTCCGGATCGTCCGGCCCGCCCGTGCCTCTTCCCAGTTGTTCATGGCGATAGGCCTCGAGCAGGACGATGCCGCCCGGCCTCAACGCGGACTCGGCCGCGTGGTGCAAGCGCTTGCGTATCCGGCTGGGCATATGCGCGTATATCGATACCAGCGAGCCAAACGTGGCTGGCGGTGGCGCATAGGCGGCCAGATCGGCGGCCTCCGTGCGGATCCGCACGCCCCTGGCCGCCGCCAGCCGGCGCGCCTTCGCCAGGCCGGTTTCGGATTGGTCCACACCCAGCACATCCAGGCCCTGCGTGGCCAGATAGACGGCGTTGCGCCCTTCCCCCTCGGCCACGCTCAGCACCGGCCCGGCCAGCAGCGCCGCATATTGCGCCAGGAAGGCGTTCGGCTCGGTTCCATATACGTAGGCCTCGTCGGCGTACATCTCGTCCCACACGCTCATGCTCTTCTCCTTCGATTCCTCCCGGCCCGGACGCGCTTTGCCCCGGGCAGCGGAATGGCGCCAGTCTGGCGCTTCAAGTCGACTTGAAGTCAAGACCATGCTGCACAGGGATATGGGCGAAGTTGCCCGGCACGCCCCGGCGCGGTACGGCCTGGCACGCATGCTAGGATGGCCCGCGCGCATCATGCGCCTCACGCAATCCGGAGCCAGGGTCCGTCCGTGGCTGGAGTTCCATCTGATGGTGAAGATCGCCGACATCGGCAATTTCGAGACCGTGCCGCCGTTCGTGGCGGCGCTGCTGGCAGGCGACGTCGCCGCGCTGGACCGCGCCTTGGCCGAAGGCTGCGATATCGAGGCCGCCATCGTGCTGGGCCCGCACACCCAGGAGCCGCCGCTCTTGCTGGCGCTGGCCGCCAATGCCGCCGCGTCCGTGCACTGGCTGGTCGAGCGCGGCGCCGACCTGAACCGCGCGGACGCGCCCGCCTTTGCGCTGGCCGCCCGCTACGGCACGCCGGACCTGATGCGGCATCTGGCGGCCCATGGCGCCGACATCCATGCCCGGCGCAAGGTCGGCGGCGACGCCTACCAGCAGGCGCTGTATGGCAGGAAGCTCAAGCACCTGCCCGTCATCGAGGCGCTCGGGCACACCGCCGCCAGACATGGCGGGGAAGCCTTCCGCTCGGCGGTATTCAGTCGCAACCGGCAGGCGGTGGATTTCTTTCTCGCGCATGGCGTGGACATCAATTTCCACGCCCGCGACCAGGTGTTCTCGGACAGCGCGACGCCCCTGCTGGTGGCCGCCCGCAATCGCGACCTGAACCTGTGCCGCCTGCTGGTGGAGCATGGCGCGGACGTCTCGCTGACCAATCGCGACGGCGACCGTCCCTATACCGTCGCGGTCGAACAGGACGACGCGGCGCTGGCGGCGTATTTCAAGTCGCTGGAACCTCCGGAATTGCACAGCCTGGCCAACCGGCTGCATGAACTCAAGCCCTACAAGCTGGCGCCGGACCTGCTCGACTTCCTGCAAGGCGCGCAGCGACGCATCGAACTGCCCGACTGCGATTTCGGTTTCGTGGAGTTCTTCGCGCTGACGGATACGGTGCCGATGAAGGCCGGCCGCAAGAAGGTGCTGCGCCTGAGCCGCTCGTCCGGCGATTATTCCGACACGGTGCTGGTCTGGAATCCCAAGACCCGACGCATCGGCTACTGGGATATCGAACACGAGGAGTACGGCGATATCGCCACATTCCAGGATTTCATGGCGGCGCCCGCCCTGCACATGAATCGCGTCGCCGACGGCGAGTACTCGGAATGACGGGCGAGCCGCGCGGGCATTGATGGTGCCCATATCTCTGACTAAAGTCAGAGATATGAACCCATCCGACATCCAGCAGGTCCGCAGCTTCAACCGCGTCGTCGCCGCAGGCATCGGCGCGATCGACGACCGCTTCCTGGGACGCGGCCGGCCGATGGGCGAATCCCGGCTGCTATGGGAAATCGGCGCCGAGGGCGCCGATCTGCGCACGCTGCGGGCGCGCCTGAACCTGGATTCCGGCTACCTCAGCCGCACCCTGGTCTCGCTCGAACGGCAGGGACTCGTCCTGGTTGAAGCGCGCCCGGACGACCGCCGGGTGCGCCGGGCCAGGCTGACCCCTGCCGGCCTGGACGAAAGAAACGAACTGGAGAAGCTGTCGGACTCGGTCGCCTCCCGCGTGCTGGAACCACTGAGCGACGGGCAACGCCAGCGGCTGGTCGAGGCAATGGCCGAAGTCGAACGCCTGCTGCAGGCATCGCTGGTGAGCTTTGCCGTCGAGGATCCGGACAGCGATGACGCGCGCGGGTGTTTCATGCAGTATTTTGCCGAGCTGAACGCCCGCTTCGATGCCGGTTTCGATCCGGACAACAGCCTGCCGGCCGATGCCCGCGAGCTCAGGCATCCGCAAGGCGCCTTGATCATGGCCCGGCTGCATGGCGAGCCGGCGGGATGCGTGGCGCTCAAATTCCATGGTCCAGCGCCTTGCGAGCTCAAGAGGATGTGGGTCAGCCCGTCCGCCCGAGGACTGGGCCTGGGGCGGCGCCTGATCGCCCAGGCCGAAACCCAGGCGCGCCAGCACGGCGCGCGCAGCGTGCGCCTGGAAACCAACCGGGCGCTGAGCGAGGCGATCCGGCTCTACCGGCAGGCCGGCTATGTGGAAGTCGCTGCCTTCAGCGACGAGCCCTACGCCCATCACTGGTTCGAGAAACGGCTGACAGCCTGACAGGCATGCACGCCCTGGAAGCCGTCCCGCTTCCGATGCACGCGTGCCAGCCGGCGTCTTGCGAAGAGACCGGATAGCAAAAAGCCCCGACGCTTGCGCATTCGGGGCTTTTTATCGCGTCACCATCAGATGGCGACGCTGCTGAAACTGGTTGCGGGGGCAGGATTTGAACCTACGACCTTCGGGTTATGAGCCCGACGAGCTGCCAGACTGCTCCACCCCGCGTCTGATGTGTGAATCATACATCATTTTGAAATGTTGTGCAGCGCATCGACTCCGCCCCCGGTTTTTTGACGCGCCGCGACGCCCGCCAGCAGCGCCAGCCCACCCCGCAGCAAGTGCCCCAGGCGGGCTGTCCAGCCCGGCGGATTCAGGCAGACCAGCTGGGCGGCGCCAATGGCGGTGACGCGCAGCACGCCGCCGTGCCCCACGCCCTGCGCCTCGCCTGCATTCAGGCGCAGCGGCGGGCACGGCGCGCCGTTTTCGGGCAGGCGCGGCGCGTCGATGAGCAGGCTGCCGCTCAGGCAGACGATGTTGGCGCCGGCCCGCAGCAGGAATGTCCGCGAGGCGCCGCCGGCCAGATCCAGGCGCGTCGTGTGCGGCCCGGGCGGGGAATTGGGGTTCATGATCATCTCCTGTCGATGCTGACAGGCTACGCGGGCCCTGCTATGCGCAACAGCCACACATCCCAGCTTTCTGTACCGATGCAGAGGCTCGATTTCCCTGCTGTTATGGTGTACTTTGGCTGCATCTGTGCCTAGCCGCCATCCACACACGGGGAGCATGATCGGCGCATGGAATCGCAACCGCTCTATCTCCGCCTGGCCAATCATTACCGGCGCGCCATCCAGAACGGCGTGCTCGCCCCGGACCAGCGCATGCCCTCGGTCCGCGCCCTGGTCCGCACCCACCATGTCAGCCTGTCCACGGCGCTGCAGGCCTGCCGCCTGCTGGAGGACGACGGCCTGATCGAGGCGCGGCCGCGTTCCGGCTATTTCGTGCTCAAGCCGCGGCGCAACGGCATACCGCCGGTGGCCGAGCCGGACATCCGGCAGGCGCTGGGCGCCGCCCAGTACGTGGGCATCCATGACCGCGTCTCGGACTTCATCGCCAAATGCGAGGCCCATCCGGTCAGCGCCAACTTCGCGCTGGCGGCGGCCGTGCCCGAGGCCTACCCCATGGAAGAGCTGAAACAGGCGATGATCCGCGTGCTGCGGCAATCGCCGCAGACGCTGGTCAGCCCGGTGCCGCCGCAGGGCCATCCCGAACTGCGCGCGGTGCTGGCCCGCCGCGCGCTGGCCAACGGCATCAACGCCAGCGCCGACGATGTCATCGTCACGCATGGCTGCATCGAGGCGCTGAACCTGGCGCTGCGGGCCGTGGCGCGGCCCGGCGACACGATCGCGGTGGAATCGCCCTGCTACTTCGGCCTGCTGCAGATCCTCGAAAGCCTGGGCATGCGCGCGCTGGAGATCCCCACCAGCCCGCAGCACGGCCTGTCGATCGAGGCGCTGGACCTGGCCTTCCAGACCCACGGCAACATCCGCGCCGTGGTGGTCGTGCCGAACTTCCAGAACCCGCTGGGCTGCGTGATGCCGGACGCGGAAAAAGCCCGGCTGGTGGCGTTGTGCGAACGCCAGCAGGTGCCGCTGATCGAGGACGACACCTACGGCGCGCTGACCGACGACGACGCGCCGCTACCCGCGGCCAAGTCCTGGGACCCCACCGGCAACGTGATCTATTGCGCGTCCATGCACAAGACGCTGGCGCCGGGCATGCGGCTGGGCTGGCTGCTGGGCGGGCGCTGGAAGGCGCGCATCGCCATGCTGAAGTTCGCGCAAAGCCGCCCCAACGAACCGCTGGCGCAGATCGCCGTGGCCGACTACTTGGGATCGCGCGCCTATGACCGGCACCTGATCCGGCTGCGGCGCGAACTGAAGACGCAGCGCGACCGCGGCGCCGAACTCATCGCCTCCCACTTTCCGCCTGGCACGCGCCTGAGCATGCCGCGCGGCGGCATGCTGCTGTGGGTCGAGATGCCCGGCGGCCGCTCCGGCATGCGCGTGTTCGAAGAAGCATTGCGCCAGGGCATACGCGTGGCGCCGGGAGCGATGTTCTCCAACAGCGGCCGCTACGAACACTTCCTGCGCATCAGCTGCGGCCAGCGCCACACGCCCGAGATCGACCGCGCCCTGCTAACGCTGGCGCGCATCGTCGAAGCGGGGCAGGCGTGACGCGCGGCCGTGGGAGGCCCGCGCCATGAGCCCGGCGCTGCACGAGTTCATCGCCAGCTACGGCCTGTGGGCGGTGCTGGGGGGCACGCTGCTCGAGGGCGAGAGCGTGGTGGTGTTCGCCGGATTCCTGGCGCACCAGCACCTGCTGCGCCTGCCGGGCGTGATGCTGTGCGCCTTCGCCGGCTCGCTGATCGCCGACCAGGCGCTGTTCTACCTGGGCCGGCGCTGGCGCGATCACAGGCTGGTGCTGCGGCTGCGCGCCAAGCCGGCTTTCGCCAAGGCGCTGGAGGCGGTGGACCGGCATCCTGACGGCTTCATCCTCAGCCTGCGCTTCCTGTACGGGCTGCGCACGGTGGGGCCGATCGCGCTGGGCGTGTCGAACGTGCCGGCGCCGCGCTTCCTGCTGCTCAACGTCGTGGCGGCGGCCATCTGGGCCGTGTGTTTCAGCCTGCTGGGCTACCTGTTCGGGCAGACCATCGAGTCGCTGCTGGGGCGGCTGCATGGCGTCGAAACCAAGCTCGCGGCCGCGCTGGCGGTGGCGGCGGTGGTGTGGCTGGTCCATCGCTGGCTGGCGAAACGCCGCCGCTGAGGCGCCGGAAGGCGCCTTGCCGTGACCGTCCAGGGCGGCTCAGGCGCGCCCCGTCACACCAGCAGCCTGCCGCCGACCCGCAGCACATGGCGGCGGCGGGCCTTGCGATACCAGCCGCCGATCACGGGCAGCAGCGCCAGGCGGCGCAGGACGGGATGACGCTGATCGAAGTCATGCCAGGCCTTGAAGTCATGCCCCAGACGCTCCCAGCTCTGGCGCGCCTCGGGTGAAAGTTTGCCGGGGTCGAACGCCGCCAGCTTTGCCGCTTCCGAGATCCTGGCGTACGACGCCCGGCCCGGTGTTTCCAATCGATACTGATTCCGCATGGGGGCGCATATTACCCGGCTTGGGGCCCGCATGGCGGCTCCTTCTGGCGCCCGGCCGACGCCGTTCTTGAGCAGCGCGAACAAGCCCTTGTAATCAAAGGATTTTTCCAGGCTGTACCCCCGCTATCCCAAGGCTTGTCCACAAAAGATGTGGGTAACTATGCCGCATGGCTGCGGACGGGCCGGGCCATGGACAGCGGCCGTGGGTCCGGCGCGCCGCGCCATCACTTGAGCGCGGCCACGATCTGGTCGCGCACGCTCTCGAAGCCAGCCACGTACTGCGGGTTCTCGGAACGGGCCAGCAGGCTGGAGTAGTTCTGCTCCAGCTGCGCCTCGATGGCCTCGCGCAGGCCGGGCGAGGACTTGGCCAGATGCAGCATCGACAGCAGCGTCGCGTTCAAGGCGTCGATACGTCCGCCCTGATGGGAAATGGTGTGGACGATGACGGCGATTTGTTCCTGGATATCCATGGCGCTTGCTCCTGGCGGTATTGGGGTCGGCGCAAATCCTAGCACGGCGCCCGGCGCGGGCCGGCCCCCTGGGCAAGGCCGCGATGCGGCGCTAGCATGAACACGGCGCGGCCGGGCCCGCAGCGGCCGCAAGGCTAGTGTGCTGTCCCGTACGTCCGCATGACGAAATTCATCCTGCGGGACAGCACACTAGGCATGGAGGCGCGCATGAAGACGATCCAGAACTATCTTCCCCCGGATGCCCAGGCGCTGCGGCGCCTGCAGGACAGGCTGGGCCACGGCGACGCGCGCATGGCCGAACTGGCCGGACTGGACGCGGCCGCCCCCTGGAGCAGCTACATCGGCGGCCCCGAGCCGCGCGCCCTGGGCCGCCAGCGGCTGTTCTACATGATGGCTCGCCAGGTGCTGGACGAAGCGCAATGGCAGCGCGTGCTGGCGGCGATGCGCGAGGCCGGCGCGCGATTCGACTACGACGACCCCGCGCCCGCTGGCGCGACGGCGCCCAACAATTCCGCGCCGGCCGAGACCGCCGAGGAACACAAGTTCGGCATGCTGCTGGTCAGCGGCGCCGGCGCCTTCCATGAAATGGAGCAGCTGCGCGAGTTCGCGCACTTCGCCCACGAGGCCGGCGTCAGCGCCCTGGTGCGCCGGGCCTACTATGACAGCGGCATCGACCTGTGCCGCTTCACGCTGGCCGACGGCCCCGAGGCCGACGAGGCGGCGCGCGATCGCATCTTCGATGCCGCGCGCAAGACCATCACCCGCTTCGAATTCGGCGGCCGCATTTACCAAGGCGGCATCCCGCCGGAATCGGATGGCTGAATCGGGCGCATCGAAGCCGCCCCGCGACGCCTGGGCCTCTCCGGACGGCCAGGCTCGCATGCCCGTCGGGCGCATTGACGCGCGCCGGCCCGCCCTGTAAGTTCGTCACTCCGCCCGGCACCGGCCGGCCGCCAGCGACGTTTCCGCGCATGAACGAACGACTCGACGCCATAGACCGGCAACTGCTCAGCCTGCTGCAGGCCAACGCGCGCGAACCCGCCGCGATCCTCGCGCGCAAGCTCGGGCTGGCCCGCACCACCGTGGTGGCGCGCATCGCGCGGCTGGAACGCGAGCATGTGGTCGCGGGATACGGCGTGCGGCTGGGCCGCCTGCTCGAAGAGGCCGCGGTGCGCGCCTATTGCTTCATCAGCGTGCTGCCCAAGACGCCCGCCGCCGTGATCCGCGAGCTGGAGCGCATGCCCGAGGTCGAGGAAGTATCCTCGGTCAGCGGCCCCTACGACTATCTGATCTTCCTGCGCTGCGAAACGCATGAACAGCTCGACGCGCTGCTGGACCGCATCGGCCTGATCGACGGCGTCAAGCAGACGCAGACGTCCATCGTGCTGAGCCGCAAGGTCGACCGCCGCAGCGCCGTGGCCGCGCCCTGAGGCCATCGACGCGGTCATTGGCCGCGCCGGACGCCGCGCGGCGCGGCCCGCGCCGTGTTGTAATCTGGGAAACATCCCAACCGGACATTCCATCCCCATGCTCGCACGCCTCGCCCCCGCCGCCGCCCTGCTCGTCCTGCTGTCCGCCTGCGCGGGCATGGGCGAAGTGACGCAGGTCGACAAGCACACCTACAGCGTCACCAACAGCGCGGGCGCGCGGTGGCTGACCTGGGTCGAGCTGAAGAACCAGACCCTGCAACGCGCCGATGAGTATTGCCAGTCGATCAACAGCAAGCTGGTCAAACCCAAGATCACGTCCAACAGCGCCACCGGCCTGACGCCCAAGCGCGCCACCGTGACCTTCGAATGCACCGCCGTCGAACCCAAGGACGACGGCAACGGGAAGCCGCAGAAGTAAGCCGCCGGCGTTCCCGGGTGTAGCATTTGCCCAAGCAAGCCTTTCCCTACGCATATCGTGAACACCATGCTGCCCGTGGGCATCACCATGGGCGATGCCGCCGGCATCGGCCCTGAAATCGTCGTCAAAGCCTGTGCGCAGGGCCTGCGCGCGCCGCATGTGGTGTACGGCGACGCCGGCGCGCTGCGCCGCGCGGCCGCCGCGCTGGGCGCGCGCCTGGACGTGGTCGAGATCACTTCGCCCGGCCAGGCCAGCCTGCGCGCCGGCCTGATCGAGGTCATCAGCCCCGGCCCCGCCCTGCCCGCCGACCTGCCGCCGGGGCAACTCAGCGCCCTGGCCGGACGCGGCGCCTACGACTATGTCTGCGCCGCCATCGACGACGCCCAGGCGGGTGCCATCCGCGCCATCGTCACCGCGCCGCTGAACAAGCATTCCATGCACCTGGCCGGCATCGACTATCCCGGCCATACCGAGATCCTGGCCGAACGTTCCGGCACGACGGACTTCGCCATGATGCTGGCCAATGACGAGCTGCGCGTGCTGCTGGTGACCATCCACGTGGCGCTGGCCGACGTCATCGCGCGCATCACGCCGCAGGCCGAGCTGAGCGCGCTGCGCCTGGCCGACCGGGCCTGTCGCCAGATGGGCATCGCGCAACCGCGCGTGGCGGTCGCGGGCCTGAATCCGCACGCCGGCGAAGGCGGCAAGTTCGGCCGCGAGGAAATCCAGGTCATCGAGCCGGCCATCGCCCAGGCCCGCGCCGAAGGCATCAACGCCAGCGGCCCCTGGCCGGGCGACACCATCTTCATGCGCGCGCGGCGCGGCGAGTTCGACATCGTGGTGGCGCAATACCACGACCAGGGCCTGATCCCCGTGAAGTACCTGGGCCTGGACCATGGCGTCAACGTCACGGTGGGCCTGCCCTTCGTGCGCACCAGCGTGGACCATGGCACGGCGTTCGACATCGCCGGCAAGGGCGTGGCCGACCACGCCTCGCTGGTCGCCGCCTTCGACCTGGCCCTGGCCATGACGCCGTAACGGCGCGCCGGCGCCTCGCCCCGTGGACACCGGCGGGGCCGGCGCCGCCGACGCCCCGCCTTGCGGGACTACAATACGGACCTCGCGGCGGCCCCTGTGGCCGCCGGCCTTTTTCCCCCGTCACGTCCCCATGCAACGCCTCGCACGCCTCCTGCCCGACCGCTTCACCCTGTACCTGATCTGCGCCGTCATCATCGCCAGCATCGTGCCCGCGCACGGCAAGGGCGTGGTCGTGTTCGGCTGGATCACCAACATCGCGGTCGGCCTGCTGTTCTTCCTGCACGGCGCGCGCCTGTCGCGCGAGGCGGTCATCGCCGGGCTGACGCACTGGAAGCTGCACCTGACCATCTTCTCGGCCACGTTCCTGATGTTTCCGCTGCTGGGCCTGGCGCTCAAGCCTGTGCTGGAGCCGCTGGTCACGCCCGAGCTGTACCTGGGCATCCTGTTCCTGTGCTGCCTGCCCGCCACGGTGCAATCGGCGATCGCGTTCACGTCGATGGCGCGCGGCAATGTGCCGGCGGCCGTGTGCAGCGCGTCGGCATCGAGCCTGCTGGGCATCTTCCTCACGCCGCTGCTGGTGGGCACGGTGGTGGCCAAGGCCGGCAGCGCGCCGATCTCGTTCGACGCTGTGATCAAGATCATGCTGCAGCTGCTGCTGCCTTTCGTGCTGGGCCAGTTCTCGCGCCGCTGGATCGGCGCCTGGGTGCACCGACGCAAGGCCATGCTGAAGTTCGTGGACCAGGGCTCGATCCTGCTGGTGGTGTACACCGCCTTCTCCGAAGCCATCAACGAAGGCCTGTGGAGCAGCACGCCGCTGCCGGCGCTGGCCGGGCTGGTGGCGGCCTGCGCGCTGATCCTGGCGCTGGCGCTGGGCCTGTCGGCGCTGGCCGGCAAGGCGCTGGGTTTCAACATCGAAGACCGCATCACCCTGCTCTTCTGCGGCTCCAAGAAAAGCCTGGCCAGCGGCATCCCGATGGCCCAGGTGCTGTTCGCGGGTCATGCGGTGGGCGCCATCGTGCTGCCGCTGATGCTGTTCCACCAGATCCAGCTGATGGTCTGCGGCGTGCTGGCCGCGCGCTACGGCAAGCGGCCGGAAACCTCGGCCTGACCATCGCATCCGATCATCGCGCCTGACCGCAAGGGCCGGTCGGCCGACTGTGCGCGGCGCCGCCGCCGCGCATGGCCCTATCTGCCCTTTCGGCTTGCCGCAACACCCTGGTTGCGCTCGCGCTCATCGAACGCCTCCCTGGCAGCGTCGATGTCCGCAAGGTGCTTGCTTGCCCACATTCCCAGCGCCGTCACCGGCTCGGTGAGGGAGCAGCCCAGTGGCGTCAGCTCATATTCCACATGCGGCGGCATCACCGCGATGACCGTGCGCTTGATCAGGCCGTCACGCTCAAGTCCGCGCAGGCACAGGGTCAGCATCCGCTGCGATATGCCGTTGATGGCGCGCTTGATTTCAGTGAAACGGCGGGGGCCGTCGGCCAGGAGCATGATGATGAGGACGCTCCACTTCTCACCGACCCGCGCCAGTACCTGGCTGATCTTCTGACAGTCCGCATCCTGTAGATCGTGGGGTGGGCGGGTCACATTTTCTATACCGCGTTCCATTCTTGTGCCTTATTGTCAGCCCTTGAAGGGGTAGTTACATTGCTAGCCTCAGTCACAATTTTATACTGCGAGGTCTGGCAATGGCACTACTTCATGCCGCTACCGATACCCCGACGATCGCCCCCATCGTCCGGCCGATCGCGCTGCGCACCCGCGGCCGTGGCCATGGGCCGATCACCCGCCTGATGAGCCCGTCGGACGCGGGCCAGCTGGTCAAGCCTTTCGTATTCCTCGACCTGTTCGACGCAAGCCGGGACACCGTGCGCGCCATGGCCGACATGCCCCTGCACCCGCATTCGGGCATCGCCACCGTGACGGTGCCGGTCGAAGGCGAGTTCCACTACGACGAACCCGCCAGCGGCGCCTCCGGCACGCTCGGATACGGCGGCGTGGAATGGATGCGCGCCGGCAACGGCATCTGGCACGGCAAGGAACTCTCCGCAGCGGGCTCGCCCCGGATCCTGGGCTTCCAGCTCTGGCTGGCCCTGCCCGCCGAGCTTGAGAACGGCGAGCCCGAGAGCCGCTATCTGGAAGCCGCGCACACGCCCCAGAGCGGCCCCGCCCGGATTATTGTCGGCCAGTACGAAGGCATGCAAAGCCCGGTGCCTGCGCCGCCAGGCATCAATTACCTGCTCGTCACGCTGCGTCCAGGCGAGCGCTGGACCTACCAGCCTCCCGCCGGACATTCCGTCGCCTGGCTGGCGCTCGCCAAAGGCGCCGTCGATGCGGGCGACGCGCTCACGGCGGGCGAAATGGCAGTATTCGAACCCGGGGAAGATCCCATCGCGCTCACGGCCTCGGGCACGGATGGGGCCGTCTTCGTCCTGGGCTCCGCGGTACCGCATCCGCACCCCCTGCACCTGGGCTATTACTCGGTGCATACCTCGGCGCAGGCGCTGGAAATGGGTGAGCGCCGCATTGCCGAACTCGGGCTCAGGCTCAAGCAAGCCGGGGATCGGCGCACGGCATCCGGGACGATCCCGGTATTCCGCTGACAGCCCCGGCAGCCTCCATGGCCGCGTCCTGATCACTGGCGGCATGGGCGGGCATTCCACGAGCGGCTTCAAGCATCAGGCCAAGCCGCTACTCACTTGGCAACCATGAGGATTTCATCATGAGCACATTGTTCGATTCCATTCAGGTCGGTCGCTATCGCCTGGCAAACCGCCTGGTCATGGCGCCGATGACCCGCTCCCGCGCCCAGTTCGACGGAACGCCGGGCGCGCTCTCGGCGACCTACTACGCGCAGCGGGCCAGCGTGGGCCTGATCATCACCGAAGGCACGCAGCCTTCGGCCGACGGCCAGGGCTATCTGGCCACGCCCGGCATCTACACCGACGCGCATGTCGCGGGCTGGCAAGACACGGCGGACGCCGTGCACGCCGAGGGCGGCCGCATTTTCATCCAGCTCATGCATGTCGGCCGCATGTCGCATCCGGAAAACACGCCGCACCAGCGCCAAGGCGTTGCGCCATCGGCCATCGCTCCCGGCACGGACATGTACACCGCCAAGGGCATGCAGGCCATTCCGGCGCCGCGCGCGCTGACCGTCCCGGAAATCCGCCAGACAGTCGCCGACTTCGCCCTGGCCGCGCGCCGCGCCGTTGAAGCGGGCGCGGACGGCATTGAAATCCACGGCGCGAACGCCTATCTGGTCCAGCAATTCCTTGCGCCCAGCGCCAACAGCCGCGCCGACGCATACGGCGGCGCCATCGCCAACCGCGCCCGCTTCGCCATCGAGGTCGCCCAGGCGGTCGCCGCCGAGATCGGCGCCGACCGCACGGCCATCCGCCTGTCGCCCGGCAACACGATGTGGGGAATCGACGAAGGCCCCGAAGGACCGGACCTGTACCGATACCTGGTCGGCGAGCTGGACAAGTTGGGGCTGGCCTACCTGCACATCATGCATCTGGGCAACGATCCCCTGCTCGCTGATCTGCGCAGGCTCTGGAAGAACGCGCTGATCGTCAATCGCCCGGGCCGGCCGCGCGATCAGGTGGGCGCGGATGTCGCGTCCGGCGTGGCCGATCTGGAAGCCTACGGCACGATGGTCCTGGCCAACCCTGATTTTGTCGAGCGGATCAAGACCAATGCGCCGCTGAACGCGCCGCGCCAGGAAGGCTTCTATGGCGGCGCGGCCCAGTTCTACACCGACTATCCGACGCTGACGGAAAACCAGCCGGCCTGATGGCGGCAAGCGCAAGTCGCGGCAGCGCGCCCGCGCTGCCCGCGACAACCTGGCGGTCGCCATCCGCCAACAAAAAACCACGCCGCGGCGTGGTTTTTTGTTCAGGTGAGCAGGCGCTGACGCAACGCGCTCAGTACATATCCTTCGGCTGCGCGCCGGAGAAGTTCAGGAAGCGCGTGCTCGAGCCCTGGAAGGTCAGGCGCACGGTGCCGATGGGACCGTTACGCTGCTTGCCGATGATGATCTCGGCCGTGCCCTTGTCCGGCGAATCGGGGTTGTAGACCTCGTCGCGATAGATGAACAGGATCACGTCGGCATCCTGTTCGATGGCGCCCGATTCGCGCAGGTCGCTCATCACGGGACGCTTGTTAGGGCGTTGTTCCAGGCTGCGGTTCAGCTGCGACAGCGCGATCAGCGGGCAGTTCAGCTCCTTGGCCAGGCCCTTGAGCGAACGGCTGATTTCCGACACTTCGGTGGCCCGGTTCTCGCCCGAGCCATTGCCCGACATCAGCTGCAGGTAGTCGATGATGATCAGGCCGAGCTGGCCGCACTGGCGCGCCAGGCGTCGCGCGCGGGCGCGCACTTCCATGGGGCTGAGCGCGGGCGATTCGTCGATGTAGACCTGTGCGTCCTGCATCAGCTGCACCGCGTGGGTCACGCGCGGCCAGTCCTCGGCGATCAGCTTGCCGGTACGCATGCGGTGCTGGTCCAGCAGGCCGACCGAACCCAGCATGCGCATGGCCAGCTGCACCGCGCCCATTTCCATGGAGAACACGGCCACGGGCAGGCCCTGCTCGATGGCGACGTGCTCGCCGATGTTCATCGAGAACGAGGTCTTGCCCATCGAGGGACGGCCCGCGACGATGATCAGGTCGCCGCCCTGCATGCCGGACGTCATCTTGTCCAGGTCGGTGAAGCCCGTGGGCACGCCGGTCACGTCGGAACTGCCTTCGCGGTGATAGAGCTCGTCGATGCGCTCGACCACCTGCGTCAGCAGCGGCTGGATTTCCTGGAAACCGGCCGCGCCGCGCGCGCCTTCCTGCGCGATCTGGAAGACCTTGGATTCGGCTTCGTCCAGCAGCTGGCGCGCTTCCTTGCCCTGCGGGTTCATGGCCGCCGACGAGATCTCGTCGGCGATCGACACCAGCTTGCGCAGCATGGCGCGCTCGCGCACGATCTCGCCATAGCGGCGGATGTTCGCGGCCGACGGCGTGTTGTGCGCCAGGGCGTTCAGGTAGGCCAGCCCGCCCGCGTCCTCGGCCTTGCCGGCGCTGACCAGCGACTCGTTCACCGTGATCACGTCGGCCGGACGGGCCAGGCCGATCAGGCGCGCGATGTGATGCCAGATGAGGCGGTGGTCGTGGCGGTAGAAGTCTTCCTCGATCAGGACGTCGGCGATGCGGTCCCAGGCGCTGTTGTCCAGCAACAGGCCGCCCAGCACCGACTGCTCCGCCTCGATCGAATGGGGAGGAACGCGCAGGTATTCGAGCTGGGAATCGGCAGGATTGGTCATGGCTTCAAAAGTAAAGGCTGCAAGATATCCGCGACGCGGAAAAAGCCCTGCACGTCGCGCGACGGCAGCCGGCCCAGCAGGGGGCGCAGCGGCGCGGCGATGACGCGCAGCACGCGCGCCAGCCGCGCCAGGCATTTTTTGACTTCGGCGTCGGGGTGATGCTCGAAATAGACGTCCAGCGCCAGTTTACCCAGCGTCCGGCCCACGTCATCGGGCAGCGTGCGCAGCGACGTGATCGAGGCCAGCATCTGGAACAGATCATAAGCCTGGGTCAGCGGACGCGACAGCGCCGAACCGATGTTCTCTTCGAAATCGATGCGCCACAGCTCGCCCTCGCGCAGCGTGATGTTGCGGATCTGCGCGCCGCCGTGCCACAGCCCGCGCGCGTGGAAGGCCGCCAGGTCCGCCGCGGCGGCCCGGGCCAGCCACAGGCGCGTGGTGGAATCCTCGTTGCGGATCAGGTCCGCCAGGTCTTCGCCCACGTACTCCAGCACCAGCAGGCCGCGCTCCTGCCACCAGACTTCCGGCACACGGCAGCCGGCCTGCAGTAGCGCCGACAGCCGCTCTGCCTCGTGCTCCAGGCCGTTCCGAAGCACCACGCCGGGGCGGGGAAATTCGCCCAGGAACAGCTTGCAGCCCAGGCCCAGGAACAGGGCGCGCGTGTAGCGCAGCGCGTACGACAGGCCGCCGCCCAGGCTGGGCCGGCGCCGCTTGATGACACAGCGCACGCCGTCTATGGCCACTTCCCGCACCGAGGGTTCGCGCGACGCGTCCACGCTGTCTAGCCAGGCGCGCAGGCCGGGCGGCGCGTTGTGGTGAACGGGCGGCTGTGTCAATGGATCCTCGAAGTGCAACGGCGGGAAGAAAGGCCTGGGCGCGCATGCGGCGAGCGGGCGAAGCCCGACAGGCTACACGCTTTGGCAAAATTGCGAACAGAAAAAAAGCCGGCGCGCGGGCCGGCTTTTTTTCAGCGAAGCCGTCCTGGAATCAGGACAGGTCGCCTTCGATCAGCACGGTCACGTCGGACACGACGTCGGCGTGCAGAGCGATCTGGACCGGATACTCGCCGATGGCCTTGAGGTGGCCATTGGGCAGGCGGACCTGGATCTTCTCGACCGCGAAGTCAGCCTTCTTCAGGCCTTCGGCGATGTCAGCGTTGGTCACGGAACCGAACAGACGGCCGTCGACGCCAGCCTTCTGGACGATCTTCAGCTGGTAGCCGTTCAGGCGCTCGCCCAGGGCTTGGGCAGCGGCCAGCTTCTCGGCTTGCAGCTTTTCCAGCTCGGCGCGGCGGGCTTCGAATTCCTTCAGGGCGGCGTCGGTGGCACGACGGGCCTTCTTCTGGGGGATCAGGAAGTTGCGGGCATAGCCGTCGCGCACGCGCACGACTTCGCCCAGGTTACCCAGGTTGACGACTTTTTCGAGCAGAATGACTTGCATTTTCAGTGCCCCGGATTAGTTGTGGTTGTCGGTGTAAGGCAACAGGGCCAGGAAGCGCGCGCGCTTGATGGCGGTGTCCAGCTGGCGCTGGTAGATAGCCTTGGTGCCGGTCAGACGAGCCGGGATGATCTTGCCGTTTTCTTGCACGAAGTCGCGCAGGGTGTCCAGATCCTTGTAATCGATCTCTTCGACGCCGGCGGCGGTGAAGCGGCAGAACTTGCGACGCTTGAACAGCGGGTTCTGCTGCGTGAACTTGCGTTTTTCCTTGCGTTTTCCGAAGAAAGCCATGATGTGTACCTCTATGTTTGAGGGGCCTGGCCATGCCGTCGGCCCCATAACCTATCCGTTTATCAGAAGGCGCTATGCGCCCCGTTCCTGTCCCGTCATGCCACCAGCGGATCGTGCCCTGCACTGCCGCCGGTCTTGCGCGCCTGCTGCAAATGCAGCTTGACCTTCACCGAGTCCTTGCGGGCCGGGGCCAGAAAGCCCACTACCTGCAGTTCGGTGCCCAGCGCGATGCCCTTGAGCATCAGTGCCAGGTCGCCCAGCGCAACGGCCTGAAGCGTGAGTTCGACGCGGCGCGGAAGGCCAGCCTCGATCACTTCGGACTCGTGCGCCAGCAGCAATTCCAGCGCGGGCAATCCAGCGGGAGTGTGGCGCAAAGGCTCGCATTCGAGAACGCGGGCGCTGAGTTCCAGTCTGTTCATCCTGCCGGTGCCTGTCGGACTTGCGCGGGTGCGGTCGCGCTAGCCCTGCTTACTCAGCCTGGGCGGCAGCGGCTTCAGCCGACGCCTTGCGGGCTTCCTCGCGCTCGACCGACTTCATCATGATCGAGGGGGTGGTCTGGGCCTTCTTGGTCTTGATGACCAGGTGGCGCAGCACGGCGTCGTTGTAGCGGAACGAGTGCTCCAGCTCATCCAGCGTGGCTTGGCCGCACTCGATGTTCAGGCAGACGTAGTGAGCCTTGACGAGCTTCTGGATCGGGTAGGCCAGTTGACGGCGGCCCCAGTCTTCCAGGCGGTGGATCGAGCCGCCTTGGCCCGTGACCAGCGCTTGGTAACGCTCGACCATGGCGGGCACTTGCTCGCTTTGGTCGGGGTGAACGATAAACACCACTTCGTAGTGACGCATGAGTAAAACTCCTTGAGGATGTCCTGCTCGCCTGGCCTCGCCATTCAGCACGCTTTTCAACGCGCCTGAAAGTGAAACGCCAAGCTTGCAAGGGGCAGCCCGCTGCTCAAAAAACATGAGCGGTCGAGCAAGAAAGCTCTCGATTATCGCCTATTGGCCTGTCAGACGCAAGCCAGGCGGCCTTAAGAAATAAGGGACGCGCCAGATCCGCCCGATTCCCCGCCCTCGCGCGGCATTTCGGCAACAGGGGCGGCCGAGATGTCCTCGGGGCGGTTCACCACGCTGACCATCACGTAGCTGATGATCATCAGCAGGAACCAGGAGCCCAGCTTGGCGATGGACACCATTTCCCAGCCGCCGGACTGATTGGGATAGCGCCAGGCATTGGCGAAGGTGCCGATGTTCTCGGCGAACCAGATGAACAGCGCCACCAGCACGAAACCCAGCAGCAGCGGCATGCGGCGGTATTCGCGCCAGATGCGGAAATAGACCCAGGCGCGGCCGAACAGCAGCGCGGTCAGCGCGAACAGCAGCAGGCGGAAGTCGGCGATGAAGTGGTGCGCGAAGAAATTCACGTAGATCAGCACCGACAGCGCCAGCGTGGCCGCCAGCGGCGGATGGGCGCGGAAGCGGAAATCGAACAGCCGCCAGACCCGCGCCAGGTAGCTGCCCACCGCCGCGTACATGAAGCCGGTGAACAGCGGCACGCCGCCGATGCGCAGCAGATTGGCCTCGGGATAGATCCAGGAGCCGGCCGAGGTCTTGAAGATCTCCATGACGGTGCCGACCGCATGGAACATCAGGATCACCTTGGCCTCGGCCCAGGTCTCCATGCGCAACAGCAACAGCGCGGCCTGGATGCCCAGCGCGGCCAGCGTCAGGAAGTCGTAACGCGCCAGCAGCGCGTCCTTGGGGTACCACCAGTGCGTGCCCAGCAGCAGCGCGCACATCAGGCCGCCGAACAGGCAGGCCCAGGCCTGCTTCGCGCCGAAGCGGAAGAATTCGTAGAGCGCGACGCCAAAACGGCCGCGGCCGGCCAGTTTCCCGGCCAGCCGCGCTTCCCATTGCTGCAATCCTGCGATGAGCGGCCAGTCGGAGGCCGCCGGATGCGTCATGGAGGAATCAGCCTTCGACCACGGCGTAGGCCGAGTGGTTGTGGATGGATTCGAAGTTCTCGGCCTCGACGCGGTAGCGGGCGATGCCGGGGTGCGCGTTCAGGCGGGCGGCCACGTCGCGCACCAGGTCCTCGACGAACTTGGGATTGTCGTAGGCGCGCTCGGTGACGTACTTCTCGTCCGGACGCTTGAGCAGGCCCCACAGCTCGCAGGAGCCTTCGTCCTCGATCAGGCGGATGACGCCATCCATGCTGATGTCCGAACCCAGGATGGCCGAGACCGTGACGTGCGAGCGCTGGTTGTGCGCGCCGTATTCGGAGATGGCCTTCGAGCACGGACAGAGGCTGGTGACCGGCACCTGCACGATCAGTTCGAATTCAACACTGTCGCCCTGGGCCCGCGCGATCCACTGCACTTCGTAGTCCAGCAGGCTCTGCACGCCCGAGATGGGGGCGGACTTGTTGATGAAGTACGGGAAGGCCGCGGTGATGTCGCCGCGTTCGGCGTGCAGCAGCGGCAGCATGTCGGCCGCCATCTGGCGGAACAGCCTGGGCGTCATGGGCGTGCTGCGGTACTTTTCCAGCAGCGCCACGAAGCGCGACATGTGGGTGCCCTTCTCCTCGGGCGGCAGGGCGACCGTGAGGGTCCAGTTGGCCACGGTGCCCTGGGGCGAACCGTCGGCGCTTTCGACCAGCATGGGGTGGCGCACGCCGCGGATGCCGACGCGCTGGATCGGGATGTGACGCGTGTCCGTGGAGCTCTGGACATCGGGCATCACGATGGCGGGATCAATCGGAGAATTCATTTCGGCTTACCTGTCTGGGAGGCGGGGCGGCGCTGCCGTGCCCGGCCCAGGAGTCTTTTGGAAGGGAGCCATTATCGCCCATACACCGGCAAGCGCCCGGGAAAACCCTTCTCTTTATAGGTTGGCGGGGCCGGAACAGACTGTTCCAGCCGGCCGCACAACCTCCCCAGCCTCAGCCCAGCAGGCTGGAAAACCGGGTGCGGATCGACTGCTCGATGCCGGAAGCGTCCAGGCCGACGCCGGCCAGCAAGGCGGCTTGTTCGCCGTGGTCGATGAACTCGTCGGGCAGGCCCAGCTGCAACACCGGGATCTGCACGCCGGCCGCGCTCAGCACTTCCAGCACGGCGCTGCCGGCGCCGCCCATGATGCAGGCCTCTTCCAGCGTGACCAGGGCGTCGTGGCGGCTGGCCAGATCCAGGATCAGCTCGCGGTCGATCGGCTTGACGAAGCGCATGTCGGCCACCGTGGCGTCCAGCGCCTCGGCCGCGGCCTGCCCGGCCGGCAGCAGCGTGCCGAAGCCCAGGATGGCGATCTTGCGGCCCTCGCGGCGCACCACGCCGCGGCCCAGCTCGACCGTCTCCAGGCCAGGCGCCTCGGCGGCGCCACGGCCGGCGCCGCGCGGATAGCGCACCGAGGCCGGGCCGGGATGCTGATAACAGGTGGACAGCAGCAGCCGCGCCTCGGCCTCGTCGGACGGCGTGGCCACCACCATGTTGGGAATGCAGCGCAGGAAGGCGATGTCGTAGTTGCCCGCGTGGGTGGCGCCGTCGGCGCCCACCAGGCCGGCGCGGTCCAGCGCGAAGGTGACGTCCAGGTTCTGCAGCGCCACGTCGTGGATCAGCTGGTCGTAGCCGCGCTGCAGGAAGGTGGAATAGATGGCGACCACCGGCTTCTGGCCCTCGCAGGCGATGCCGGCGGCGAAGGTCACGGCGTGCTGCTCGGCGATGCCCACGTCGAAATAGCGCTGCGGGAAACGCTGCTCGAACTCGACCAGGCCGCTGCCCTCGCGCATGGCGGGCGTGATCGCGACCAGGCGCGAATCGGCCTCGGCCGTGTCGCACAGCCACTGGCCGAAGACCTGGGTGAAGCCGCGCTTGCCCGGACCCTTGGCCTGCAGGATGCCGACGGCCGGATCGAACTTGCCCGGGCCGTGATACAGCACCGGATCGGCCTCGGCCAGCTTGTAGCCGTGGCCTTTCTTGGTGACGACGTGCAGGAACTGCAGGCCTTGCAGCGCCTTCAGGTTCTGCAGCGTGGGCACCAGCGCGTCCAGGTCATGGCCGTCGATCGGACCCACGTAGTTGAAGCCGAATTCCTCGAACAGCGTGGCCGGCGTGACCATGCCCTTGGCGTGTTCCTCGAAGCGGCGCGCCAGCTCCAGCACCGGCGGCACGTGCTGCAGCACGGCGCGGCCGACGTTCTTGGCGGCGGCGTAGAAGCGGCCCGACATCAGCCGCGCCAGGTAGCGGTTCAGCGCCCCCACCGGCGGCGAGATCGACATGTCGTTGTCGTTCAGGATCACCAGCAGGTTGATGTTGGGCGTGACGCCGGCGTTGTTCATGGCCTCGAACGCCATGCCGGCGGACATCGCGCCGTCGCCGATCACGGCGATGTGCTGGCGCTGCACGCCGGCGTTGCGCGAGGCCACCGCCATGCCCAGCGCGGCCGAGATCGAGGTGGACGAGTGCGCGGTGCCGAAGGCGTCGTATTCCGATTCGCTGCGCTTGGGAAAGCCGGAGATGCCGCCCAGCTGGCGCAGCTTGGCCATGCCGGCGCGGCGGCCGGTCAGGATCTTGTGCGGGTAGGACTGGTGGCCCACGTCCCAGACGATGCGGTCATGCGGCGTGTCGAACACCTGATGCAGGGCCAGCGTCAGTTCCACCGTGCCCAGGTTGGACGACAGGTGCCCGCCGGTCTTGGAGACCGATTCCAGCACGAACCCGCGCAGCTCCTCGGCCAGCCGTTTCAGCTCGCGGCGGTCCAGGCGCCTGAGGTCGGCCGGGGATTGGATGCTGTCCAGAAGTTCTGTCGTCATGCCTGTCGTCATGCTGTTGTTGCGGTTCGTTGCCCCGGTCTGCAGCCAGGCCGGGCATGTCAGGGATCAGCGATCCCGAAGTACGATGAAATCGGCCAGCTGGGCCAGGCGCAAGCCCGCGTCGCCCAGCGGTTCCAGCGCCGCCAGCGCGGTCGAGCGCAGCTCCTCGGCGAAGGCGCGCGCCTCGTCCAGGCCCAGCAGGGATACGTAGGTGGGCTTGTTCTCGGCGGCGTCCTTGCCCGGCGTCTTGCCCAGGCTGGCGCTGTCCGCCGTCACGTCCAGGATGTCGTCCACCACCTGGAAGGCCAGACCCATGGCCTGCGCGTACACGTCCAGCGCCTGGCGCGAGGCCGAGCTGGCGCCGGCCACGATGCCGCCCAGCGCCACGCTGCAGGCCAGCATCGCGCCGGTCTTCATGCTGTGCATGGTCTGCAGTTCGTCGCGCGACAGCGCGCGGCCGACGCTGAACAGGTCGATGGCCTGGCCGCCGGCCATGCCCTGGCTGCCGGCGGCGCGCGCCAGCGACTGCGTGGCCTGCACGATCAGCGCGGGCGCGATCGGCATCGACGCCAGCAATTCAAACGCCAGCGGCTGCAGGGCGTCGCCGGCCAGCATGGCGGTGGCTTCGTCGAACTGCACATGGGCGGTGGGACGGCCGCGGCGCAGCGTGTCGTCGTCCATGCAGGGCAGGTCGTCGTGCACCAGCGAATAGGCGTGGATCAGTTCCACGGCCGCGGCCGCGCGGTCCAGCGAGGCCTCGATGGCGAGCACGCTGCCGCTGACGGGGCAGGCCTGGCCGGCCGCGTAGACCATCGCCGCGCGCACGCGCTTGCCGCCGCCCAGCGTGGCGTAGCGCATGGCTTCGTGCAGGCGCGCGGGCAGCGCGTCGGCCGGGGGCAGCAGGTCGTCCAGGACGTCTTCGACGTGGCGGACACGGCCCTGCAGCCATTCCGGAAATGCGAGTTGAGTCTGCTTCATCCGAGTCTTATTCGTCGTCCAGCGCCGCCGGATCCAGCGGGCGCAGCAAGTCGCCCTCCAGCACCTTCACCTGCTGCTCGGCCTGCGCCAGGCGGTCCTGACAGACGCGTGTGAGTTCGACGCCGCGGCGGTAGGCCGCCAGCGACTGCTCCAGCGGCAGCGAGCCGTCTTCCATGGCCGCGACCAGCGACTCCAGCTCGGCCAGCGCCGTTTCGAAATCCTGGGGCAAGGGGCGGTCGTCGACCTGCGGATCGGCTTGTGAAGGTTTGGCCAAAAGGGCCTCCGGGAACGCAATCGGGTGGATCAATCCGTGGATTGTACGAGATACCCACCGCCGGCCGCAGCGCTTGCGGGCCGGCCCCGCGCGGCGACGGCCGCGCGCGCCTCAGGCGCCGCCGGCCAGCCCTTCCACGGCATCGGCCAGCGATTGCGCGACGCGCCCGCGCAGCTCGGCCTCGCTGAGCAGGCTGGCGGGACCGCCACAGCTCATCACGAACACGCCCTCGCCCGTGAGCGAGGCGAACGGCACCGCCACCGCGTTGATGTCCGACTGCCATTCGCCGATGGCGAAACAGCAGCCTGTCTCGCGCAGCTCGGCGCGCGCGCGGCAGATGACGGCATCGTCGGGGGCGGCCTCGCCCATGCGCGCCGCGAGCGCCGCGCACTCGTCTTCCGGCAGGCTGGCCAGGTAGGCACGCCCCATGGCGCTGTCCAGGCTGGCGCGGTAGCCCACCGGCAGGCGCAGGTACAGCGCGGACGAGCCATGGACGGCCTCGACATAGGTCATGGCGTCGCCATCGAAGGCGCCCAGCGCCACGGCGCCGCCAGTCTGGCGGGCCAGCTGGGTCATCGACGCCTTGGCCAGTTCGCGCACCTCGAGCCCGGCCAGCAGGCCATAGCCCAGCGCCAGCACGCCATAGCCCGGCGAGTACTTGCCGGTGTCCGGGTGATAGCGCAGATAGCCCAGCTCGGTCAGCGTGTAGGTGATGCGGCTGATGGTGGGCTTGGGCAGGCCTGTGAGGCGGGCCAGGTCCAGGTTGCCCAGCGCGTTCACGCCGTGGCGGAAGCAGCGCAGCACGTCCAGCCCGCGCGCCAGCGCGGTGATGAAGTCCGGCGAGGCCCCGCCCTCGCCCGTCGCGGCCGCGCGCTTGCGCCGCGCGGGCTGGCTGAGCGCGAGCTTCTCGTCGGGCTTGGACGCGGGATGGGGGATGCGCTTGCGGTCAGAAAAGGATTGCATTTTCGTGCGCTTCGTTTTTATAGTTTATTTCGAATAACAAAACATAATTCCGTTATTCGAAATTCAGTAAGCGAAATTTAGTACGGCGCGAGAGATCTGGCAAGCCATCCGCAACGCCCCAGCACATGGCGCGTCCGGTCGCCGGCCCGGCCTCGCCGCCAGGATCCGTCCGACTGACCTCATGGGGAAAACATGATTCGCACTGGCATCAAACTGCTCGCCGCCGCCCTGCTCGGCGCGGCCGCGCTGAGCGCGCAGGCCGACACCTATCCGTCTCGTCCGATCAAGGTGGTCTCGCCGTTCCCGGCGGGCGGCGCCACCGATGTGCTGACCCGGGTGCTGGCCGAACGCATGGCCAAGGACCTGGGCCAGCCCATGATCGTCGAGAACAAGGCCGGCGCCGGCACCTCCATCGGCGCGGCCTTCGTGTCGCGCGAGGCGCCGGACGGCTACACCATATTGATGGCGACCAACTCCACACTGGTCACCAACCGCTACCTGTACAAGGAACTGCCCTACGACCCGGACGGCTTCGCGCCGATCGGCATGGTCGGCGTCGGCCCGCTGGTGCTGCTGTCCAGCCCCAAGCGGCCCTTCGCCAGCACCAGGGACCTGGTCGACTACGCCAAGCAGAACCCGGGCAAGCTGACCTTCGCCACCTTCGGCCCCGGCACCTCGTCGCACCTGGCCGGCGAGCTGTTCAAGCAGCGCGCCGGCATCGACATCCTGCACGTGCCGTTCAAGGGCGCGACCCAGGCGCTGCCCGCGCTGATCAGCGGCGACGTGGACCTGTTCTTCGACATGGTCGCCACCGGCATGCCGCAGGCCACGGCCGGCAAGGTCAAGGTCTTCGCCATCACCAGCCCCGGGCGACTGGCGACCGAGCCTGCCCTGCCCACGCTGGCCGAACAGGGCTACCAGGGCTTCGACATGACGGCCTGGTTCAGCTTCGTGGCGCCGCGCGGCACGCCCGAGCCGGTGCTGGAACGGCTGCGCAAGGCGCTGGCGGACGCGCTGGCCGACGATGCCGTCAAGCAGCGCCTGCTGGGCATGGGCATCGATCCGCGCTCGGGCACGCCCGCCGAGCTGCAGGCCCAGATCCGCAACGAGCAGCCCATCGTCTCGCAGCTCATCAAGCAGGCCGGCGTCGCCCTGCAATAGGAACACCCTGACGCGCGGGCTAACGCCTCGATACAGCACGCGCGCGCCGCCGGCTGCTAGGGTGTAGGCAGGCTGCGGCCCGCGCCGCGGCCCCGCGAGCGGACGCCTTTCCCGGTCCGCGCAAGGAGCCCGATGCCCGAATCCGACGATCGATACGCCCGCCTGGACGCTGCCCGCTGGCTGGCCGCCGTGGCCGTGGTGATGCTGCATGGCGCCGCGACCGTGGTCAGCGACCCGGCCGCCTACGGCAGCGGCGCCTGGCTGGCGGCCAACTTGTACGACTCGGCGGCCCGCTGGTGCGTGCCGGTGTTCGTGATGATCAGCGGCGCCCTGCTGCTGGACCCGGAACGGCCGCAGGACGCGCGCCGCTTCTACAGCCGCCGCATGGCGCGGATCTGCGCGCCGCTGCTGTTCTGGACGCTGTTCTACCTGCTCTGGCGCACGGCGCTGGACTGGTTCGACGACGGCAGGCTGGACCTGTCCTTCTGGCCGCGCAAGCTGGCCCAGGGCGAGCCCTACTATCACCTGTGGTACCTGTACATGATCGTGGGCCTGTACCTGTTCGCGCCGCTGGTGCGCACGCTGGCGGCGCGCAGCTCACGCCAGGCCCGCGCCCTGTGGGTCGTGGGCATCCTCGGCCTGGCGATCCTGGACGCGCTGTACCGCCGCGCGCTGGACGCCCCGCCGGGCTTCTTCCTGACCTGGTTCCTGCCCTATCTGGGGTATTTCGTCGCCGGGCGCATGATCCACGCGGGCGAGCTGCGCATCCCCCGACCCGGCCTGATGCTGGCGGCCAGCGTGGCGGCCACGGCCCTGGGCGTCTACCTGCTGTCGAGCTCGCGAACGCTCAACACCTATTTCTACGATTATTTCAGCCTGACCGTGCCGTTCATGTCGCTGGCCGCGTTCCAGCTGATCGTGGACGCGCCACGCCTGCCCCGGCTCGCGCGGCTGGCGCCGCTGACCTTCGGCATCTACCTGATCCATCCGGCGTTCCTGGACCTGGCGCAGCGCGCGGGCCTGCTGCGCGGCGGCCACGGCACGGCCTGGACGCTGCCCTTGCTGACCGCGGCCGTGTTCGCCCTGTCGGCCGCGAGCAGCTGGCTGTTGCGGCGTCATCCCGCGACCCGCAGGCTGGTCTGAAAGGCGTAGATCGAATGAACCGGCGCCCGCCCCCAGGCGCCCAGGACGAGCCCGTTTGCGCCCGGTCAAGCGCAACCCCGCCTCGCCCCGCCAAGTCCCTCCTGTCATCATGGGCGCGGGAAAAAGGGTTGGGGTACAATTCACGCCTTATTTGATCGGCCAGACACCGATTTTTCTTCGCGCCAGAACGGGCACATAGCGGACCCTGATAGCGGAAACATCGGCGGTAAGCGTCGGCAGCAACGACGGCATCCGCCGCTTCCCCGGAACCTCAGGGGAACCCGCGAGGCCCGGGGCGATCCCAAGGTGGGATACGGCCAGGGCTGCAGGCAAAGCTCAGCCCGCCTGGCTTTTTTACCCGAGCGGAGGGAATCATGACCGACATCGGTCGGATGGCACATGTCGTGCCAGCTCGCACCCAGCTACCCGTCAGCGCGTATTTTGACGAAGCCCTCTTTGCCCGCGAGCAAGAACTCATTTTCAAGCAATCCTCGCAGTACGTCGGCCACCAGAAGCTGGTGCCCGAAGTGGGGGATTGGCGTACCTTGGTCCAGGAAAACGGAGGGCGTGTGCTGGTTCGCAACCAGCAAGGCGTCGATCTCATCTCAAATGTCTGCCGCCACCGTCAGGCGCTGATGCTTGGCGGAGAAACCGGCAACGTGGCCGGCAACTGCAATACGCACGGCAGCCTGAAGGCCACCGGGGGCAACATCGTCTGCCCCCTGCACCGCTGGACCTACAACAACCAGGGCGAGCTGCTGGGCGCGCCGCAGTTCGACACCACGCCCTGCATGAACCTGCAGAAGTTCCGCCTGCGCGATTGCCACGGCCTGCTGTTCGAAGGCCCGCGCGATCCCGCCTCGGACATGGCGCCGCTGTTTGCGCGGCCGGAGTTCGACTTTGGCGACTACGTGCTGGACCACGTGGAAGTGCACCAGTGCAACTACAACTGGAAGACCTTCATCGAGGTCTATCTGGAGGACTACCACGTCGGCCCGTTCCATCCGGGCCTGGGCCGCTTCGTCACCTGCGACGACCTGACCTGGGAGTTCAACGACTGGTACAGCCTGCAGAAGGTCGGCGTGCACAACGCGCTGGCCCAGCCGGGTTCCGAGGTGTACAAGCAGTGGCATGACCGGCTGCTGTCGTTCCGCGAGGGCGACGCGCCCGATTTCGGCGCGGTCTGGGTCACGTATTTCCCGACCCACATGATCGAGCTGTATCCGCACGTCCTGGTGCTGTCCACGCTGTACCCGAAGAGCCCGCAGGAAACGGTGAACGTGGTCGAGTTCTACTACCCCGAGGAAATCGCCGCCTTCGAGCGCGAATTCGTCGAGGCGCAGCGCGCGGCCTACATGGAAACGGCGATCGAGGACGACGAGATCGCCGAACGCATGGACGCCGGCCGCAAGGCCCTGATGCTGCGCGGCGTGAACGAGACCGGCCCGTACCAGTCGCCCATGGAAGACGGCATGCAGCACTTCCACGAATGGTACCGGCGCACCATGGGAGAGCCCTGAAGCCCGCCCCCAAGCCTGCTTCCGAGCCGCCTCACGCACAAGGGCCTCGCGGATATCCGCGAGGCCCTTGTCTTTTCCGGCCCGGTTTTCAGCCCGAATTGCAGCCCGTTTTACAGCCCGCAGCCGGCATCAGCGTCCGGTGACGCCAGCGACCGTGCGCTCGCCGATCGCCAGGCCCACCGTCATGCCCACGCCCGAATGCATCACGGCGACCGTGGTCGCGTCGTCCACCGGCATGACCGAGAACGGCGCCGGGCCGTGCGCGCCGTACACGCCCTGCCAGCGCTCGACCACGCGCAGCCGCGCGCCCAGCGCCTGCGAAGCCAGGTCCAGCATGGCGTTGTCGACCGCCTCGTCGTTGAACGGCGGCGCGTCCTGGCCGTACTGGTGCGAATCGCCGATGATCAGCTCGCCGTAGGGCGTGGGGCTGACCAGCAGGTGGATGCCGTTGTCCAGCAGCATGGGCGTGCGGGCCTGGATCACCTCGCGCAGCGCCTGCGCGGACGGCAGGTCCGAGAACGCGCCGTAATGCACGCAGGACAGGCCCGTCAACAGCGGCCGGTCCAGCGCGAACGGCGCCGACTCGAAGGCCGCGCGCAGCATCTGCAGGCGCGTGACCTCCAGGTTCAGCGGCGCGAAGCGTTCCGGCAGCAGCGTCAGGTAATCATGGCCGGGGCAGACGAACACGTGGTTGCCGCGGAACTCGCCGGCGCTGGTCGCCACCACGCCCTGCTCCACCGCGCGCGCCAGTGTGCCGGTGATGAAGGTCACGCCTAGCGATTCCGCCAGATAGCGCGTGATCGCGGGCAACGCCTCGCGCGAATAGATCTGCAGGTCGTCCAGGCCGCGCAGCGCGGCGCAGTGATGCGCCAGGCGGCCGTCGTACAGGCCGGCGACCTCGCGGCCCGACAGCAGCTCGGCGCGATAGCCTTCCTGTTGCAGGCGGATGTCGGCGAATTCCTGCAGCACGTCGGCTTCGTCGGTATTGCGCGCCAGCACCAGGGCGCCGTTGGCGCGCACATGGAAACCCGCCTTGGCGGCCAGGTCCAGCCACAGCTCGCGCGCCTGCTGCGCATGCGACAGCATCATGCCGGGCGCCTGGCCGGTCACGATGACCTGGCCGAAATTGCGGATCGTGGCGCCGTGCGCCTGACGGCTGCGCTCGATCACGGCCACCGACAGGCCGCGCTTGGCGGCCGCCCAGGCGTGCGCGATGCCAAGCATGCCCGCGCCCACCACGATTACGTCAAAATTCATGAGAGGATCCCCCCCGAAGCGCTACGCGCTTCCCCCCAGGGGGCGCCGCGACGGACCGGCAAAGCCGGCTCCGTGCGGCCCCACGGGCAATGCCTATTGCAAGCATCGGGGATGGCGCGTGCGCACTATCGGAAGTTGAAAAGCGAGGTTGAATAAAAAAGCGGCCTGCTTACTTCTTCTTCGGCTCGGACTTGCCGTCGTAGCGGCGGGTCCACTCGGCGATGATGCGATCGCGGTTGGTGGCGGCCCAGGTGAAGTCGTTCTTGATCATGCGCTTGGTCAGATCGGCCGGCAGGTTCGGGTTGGACGTGGCGATCGACGGGATGGCCAGCACGGCGAAGTTGGCCTTGTACAGCTCGTTGGCCTCGCGGCTGGCGGAGAAGTCGGCCAGCTTGCGGGCGGCTTCCAGGTTCTTGGTGCCCTTGACGATGGCGGTGGCTTCGACTTCCCAGCCCAGGCCTTCCGACGGGAACACGGCTTCGACCGGCGCGCCGTCGGCCTTCAGCTTGGCGGCGCGGTAGTCGAACGAGACGCCGATCGGGAACTCGCCCGAGGCGGCCAGGTTGCAAGGCTTGGAGCCCGAGTGCGTGTACGAGCCGATGTTCTTGTGCAGGGCGTCCATGTAGGCCCAGCCCTTCTCTTCGCCGAAGATCTGCAGCCAGGCGCTGACGTCCAGGAAGCCGGTGCCCGACGAGGCCGGGTTCGGCATGACGATCTTGCCGGCGTACACGGGCTTGGTCAGGTCCTGCCACGACGTGGGCTTGGGCAGCTTCTGCTTTTCGGCCTCGACGGTGTTGAAGCAGATGGCGGCGGCGAAGCCGTCCATGCCGACCCAGGTGGGCTCGGCCTTGGCGTCACGCATGTTGGCGGCGATCTGGTCCAGGCCCTTGGGGGCGTAGGGCTGCAGCATGCCTTCCTTGTCCATCAGGCCCAGCGAGGTGCCGGCCAGGCCCCAGATGGCGTCGGCCTTGGGGTTGTTCTTCTCGGCCAGCAGCTTGGCGGTGATGATGCCGGTGGAATCGCGCACCCACTGGATCTTGATGTCGGGATTGGCCTTCTCGAACGCGGCCTGGTAGGCCTTGATCTGGTCGGCTTCCAGCGCGGTGTAGACCGTCAGCGTGGTCTCGGCGGAGGCGGCGCCCATCACGCCCAACAGGGCGGCGGCCAGGGCAAGCAGCTTGTAGCGATTCATGTGTGTACTCCGTGGATGAGCGGAAAAAAGACTGATGAAGGTCACGCGGCTGGCCGGATGGCCGCCGCGCAGGTCGTGCGAAAACGTCGCAGGGAAAAAAATGGTGGCGGGCAGCTCAGGGACGCTGGCCCGCCGCCAGCCGGCGTTCGATGTCGGAGATCACGGCCGGCAGGTCGGCCACCGTGTCGATCAGGTAATGCGGCGCGGCGCCGGACAGCTCGGCGTCGGCCTTAACGCGGGCGGCATCGCGGCCGGCCTCGTCCAGGCTCAGGTATTCCTCCAGCGTCAGGCCGGCGGCGTTGCCGGACAGCAGCAGGCCCACCGTCCACATGCCGGCGCGGCGGCCTTCCTCGATGCCGGGGGCGGTGTCGTCGACCTTGACGCAGGCGGCCACGTCGGACAGGCCCAGTTCGATCACGTTCTTCAGCGCCATGGCCGGCGCGGGGCGCGCGCGCGGCACCTCGTCGCTGGCGACGATGCATTCGGGTTCCAGCCCCTCGGTGGCGGCGCGCTCGATCACACGGCGCATCACGCTGGCCGGGTAGCCCGAGCAAGAGCCGATCTTCAGGCCGCGCTGGCGCAGCGCGCGCAGCTGTTCCGCGGCGCCGGGAATCGCGGCCGAGTACTGCGCCACTTTTTCCAGCTGCATGGGCAGGAAGCGTTCGTAGATGGCGGTGACGTCGTCATCGGTCGGCAGGCGGCCGAAGCGCGCCTCGTACTGGGACGCGATGACGGGCAGGTCGCACAGCGTGCGGATGTGGTCCCACTTGCCCATGCCCATGGGGCCGCGGGCCACTTCCAGCGACATCTCCACGCCGAACTGCGCGAAGGCATCGACGAACACCTTGGTGGGCGCGAAGGAACCGAAGTCGACCAGCGTGCCGGCCCAGTCGAAGATCACCGCCTCCAGGCGGACAGGCAGGGTTTTGGCAGTCATGTAGTCATCCTTGTCTTGAATCGTTGCGGTCAGGCGGAGGCCGGGCGGCGCCAGGCCTGCGTGCGCGCCAGCATGGCGCGACTGGCCAGGTGCAGCACCAGCGAGGCGACCGCCGAACTGGCCATGATCACGGCGCACATGGCGGCGGCCGGGCCGATGAAGCCGGCGTCGTCCATGTTCAGCACCGCCACCGCGGCCAGCACGGTCTTGGGGCTGTACAGGAACACCACGGCGGACACCGTCGTCATGGCGGACACGAACAGGTAGCGGGCCACGTCCAGCGCCGCGGGCAGGCACATCGGCAGCGTGACGCGCAGGAACGTGGTCAGGCGCGGCACCTTGAGCGAGGCCGAGGCGGCCTCGAACTCCGGATCCAGCGCGTTGAGCGCCGTGGTCGCGGTCAGGTGGGCACTGGTGTAGAAGTGCACGATGGTGCACAGGATCAGCAGCGGCATGGTGCCGTACAGCAGGTTCAGCGGATTGGACGGGCTGTTGAAGAAGAAGATGTAGCCCAGGCCCAGCACCAGCCCCGGCACCGCCATGGGCATCAGCGCCAGCATGCCGGCCAGGCCGCGCAAGCTGCGGGCGGTGGCGCCGCGCGCCGGCACCTTTTCCATCATCCAGGCGCCGCTGAACACCGCCGCCGTGCCCAGCAGGGCCGTGCAGAACGCCAGCTCCAGGCTGTTGCGCCAGGCCAGCCAGCCGCCGCCGTCCATGTTGTCGAAGTCGTAGGAACGCAGCGACATGGACAGGTTGTACGGCCACATCTTCACGAACGAGGCCCACACGGCCACGCCCACGATCAGCAGGATCAGCGCCGCCATGACGCAGGCCAGCGCCAGGAAGGCCGCGTCGCGCCGGCGATTCGGGCCCGCCGCGTAGGGCTGGGCGCGGCCGCTCATCTGGGCGCCCTGACGGGCGCGCAGGCGGCGGTCCAGCACGAAGGTCAGCACGGCGGGCAGCAGCAGCATCAGGCCGATGGCCGCGCCCTTGGAGAAGTTCTGCTGGCCGACCACCGCCTTGTAGGCCTCCATGGCCAGCACGTTGTAATCGCCGCCCACCACCTTGGGCACGCCGAAGTCGGTGACGGTCAGCGTGAACACCACGCAGCAGGCCGAGAACACGGCATAGCGCGTGCCGGGCAGGGTCACGGTCATGAAGGTGCGCCAGTGTCCGGCGCCCATGGCGCGGGCGGCGTCGTAGAGCCGGCCGTCGGCCAGGGCCAGGCCGGTCAGGAGGATCATCAGCGCGTGCGGGAAGGTATAGAACGCCTCGCCGACCACGATGCCCCAGAAGCCATAGATGGTGGCGCCGCCGGTCAGGCCCTTGAGCAGGCCCTGGTTGCCCAGCAGGTACACCAGCGCGATGCCGGGCAGCAGCGACGGTGCCAGCAGCGGCAGCAGCGCCGTGATGCGCAAGAGGCCCTTGCCGGGCAGGCGCGTGCGCGTCAGGCCGTAGGCGAAGGCATAGGCGACGGGCACCACCAGCAGCGTGGTGACCAGGCCCACGGCCAGGCTGCGCCCGACCATGGCGAGAAAGCCGTCGCCGGCGATGATGCCGGTCATCACGGACAGCCCGACCCAGGCGTCGTCGCCGTCGGTCACGGACTTGATCAGGATGGCCAGCAGCGGCAGCGCCAGGAACAGCGCCAGCCCCAGCACCAGCGCGCCCTGCCCCAGGCCCAGGCCGGCGGAGCCGACCCAGCGCGGCAGCGGGCGGCGGCCCAGCGCGGCAAACGAGGCGACGGGCGTCACGGGTGGCTGGCTCACGGCGGCGGGCGCGGCGTCGGCGTCGGGCGCGGAACCCGCGTCAAGCGTAGGCGCGAATCGCATGGCGCGGCAGCTCCACCCAGCAGCGGCTGGCAGCGTGAGGGCCCAGCAGGGCGTCTCCGGTTTCGGGGGACACGATGGAATGCACGGTGGCGCCGGGCACGCCTTCCAGGCGCAAGGCCAGGCGGTAGCCTCGGCCCAGGAACACGCCGTCGAGCACGTCGGCCAGCATGGCGTTGGGCTGTACCGGCCGCACGGCGCTGACGCGCACGGCCTCGGGGCGCACGAACAGGCGGCCGGACGCGGCGTCCAGCGCCTCGTCCACGGCCAGTTCCTGGCGGCCCACGCGGGCGCGGTGCGCATCGATGCGCTCGAACGGCAGCCAGTTGGCCTCGCCCACGAAGTCGGCGATGAAGGCCGAGCCGGGCTGGCGGTAGAGTTCGCGCGGCGTGCCGAACTGCTCGATGACGCCGCCGTTCATGACGGCGATGCGGTCGGCCATGACCATGGCCTCTTCCTGATCATGCGTGACCATCAGCGTGGTGATGGACAGGCGCTTCTGCAGCGCGCGCAGCTCGATGCGCAGGTGCTCGCGCACCCGCGCATCCAGCGCCGACATGGGTTCGTCCAGCAGCAGCAGGGACGGCGACGGCGCCAGCGCGCGCGCCAGGGCCACGCGCTGCTGCTGGCCGCCGGAAATCTGTCCCGGATATTTGTTGGCGGCGCCGGCCAGGCCCACCAGCGTCAGCATTTCCTCGACCCGGCCCGCCACGTGCTTGCGGTGCGCGCGCTTGCCGCTCAGTCCGTAGGCGACGTTCTGCGCCACGGTCAGGTTGGGAAACAGGGCGTAGGACTGGAACAGGATGCCGTAGTCGCGCTCCTGCGGCTCGGCATGGGAGATGTCACGACCGGACAGCGTGATGACGCCGCTGTCCTGGCGCTCCAGCCCGGCGATGGCGCGCAGCAGCGTGGTCTTGCCGCAGCCCGAGGGGCCCAGCAGGCAGACCAGCTCGCCGGCCCGGATATCCAGCGACACATCGGCCAATGCGGTGTGGGCGCCGAAGCGCTTGACCAGGTTGCGTACCGTCAGGAAGCCGCCACGCGCGCCGGGCTGGCCGCTGCGCGCCGAGGGCGGCGTTTCCGGGGACGCTGCCGCCGAAATAGAGTCGCTGTCGTGTTGGGGCATGACGCCTCCGGTATGGGAACAGCGGCAGTATGGGAGCGGCGTATTGTGCGTTTATGACACTTCGCGCAAATGCAGTAATAAAAACATCAAATTATTTTGGTGTACTGGCGATCCTGCGAAATCCGCGTCACTCCCCCCTCGCCTGTACCGTGCTCGTCGCCGAACTCAAATCCTTCTATGCCGTGGCCCGCTGCGGAACCGTCACCAAGGCCGCCGCTCAGCTGGGCGTCAGCCAGCCCACGGTGACGGGCCAGCTGCGCCAGCTCGAATCGCGCTACGGCGTCGAGCTGTTCCATCGGCAAGGGCGCGGCATGCGGCTGTCGGACGCCGGCCACAGCCTGATGCCGATGGTCGAGAAGCTGGTGCAGCAGGAAACCGAGATCGATTTCCGGCTGCGCGACGCCAGCGACCTGCGCGAAGGCAACCTTCGGGTCGGCGCCACCGGGCCGTTCTACATCATGGACACGGTGCGCCGGTACAACCAGCGCTATCCGGGCATCGACCTGACGCTGGTCATCGGCAACTCGCAGAGCATGCTGCAGGCGCTGCACGACTATCAGATCGAGATTGCCACGTCCTCGTTTCTGATGGATGACAAGCATTTGTACCGGCGCCTGATCGCCGCCGATCCCATCCGCGTGGTCACGCATCGCGACCACCCGCTGGCGCGGCGCGGCCGCGTGTCGCTGTCCGACCTGTCCGAACACGCGCTGCTGCTGCGCGAGCCCGGCTCGATGACGCGCCAGCTCACCGAGCAAGCGCTGCAACAGGCCGGCGTCAGCGTGCGCCGCACGCTGGAGATCGGCAGCCGCGAGTCGATCCGGCAGGCCATCCTGTGCGACCTGGGGATCAGCCTGATCCCCTCGCGCGAAATCCCTTCCCATCCGGACCTGGCCGCGCTCGACATCGAGGGCGCCGAGATCGTGATGCACGAATACCTGTACTGCCTGCGCGAGCGCCAACCGGTGCAGCTGATCGCGCGCTTTCTGGAGATGGCGCCTGCCGCCGGCTGAGCCCGGCCGCCGAGCGCTTCCCCCTTGCGGCCACTCAGGAGACAACCATGGCCTTGACCTTGCAAGACATCGAGCAGCTGTTCCTTGAACGCGGACACCGCTCCTACGACGGCGAGTCCGTCAGCCACCTGCGCCACGCGCTGCAGACCGCCGCGCTGGCCGAGCGCCACCATGCCGGCCCCGAACTGATCACCGCCTGCCTGCTGCACGACCTGGGCCATCTGATCGCAGACCGGCCCGGCACGCCCACGCTGCGCGGCCTGGACGACAAGCACCAGTATTTCGTGCTGCCCTTCCTGCGCGGCCTGTTCGGCCCGGGCGTGCTGGAGCCGATCCGGCTGCACGTCGAGGCCAAGCGCTATCTCTGCTATCTGGAACCCCACTATGAAGCGTCGCTCTCGGAGGACTCGAAGCGCAGCCTGGCGCTGCAGGGGGGCAGCTTCGATGCGGGCCAGGCGCTGGATTTCGCCAGCCTGCCGGGCGCGCCGGATGCGATTCGGCTGAGGCGCTGGGACGACATGGCCAAGGTGCCCGGGCTGATCACGCCCTCGCTGGAGCACTACCTGGAGATCGCCGAGAGCGTGTCGACGCGGGCGAAGCTGGCGGCGATCCACTAGGATCACTCCCGTCCCTGATCGGCGTCGGCGCTCTCCAAGACCGGCCGGACGCAACAAAAAAGCCAGGGCATCGCCCTGGCTTTTCTCTTTCGAGCCGGCCGGCCAAGGCCGGCGCCCTGCCCTCAGGCCGCGGCGCCCGTGGCCACCGGACGCGACGCGTCGCTGCACCACTCGCTCCACGAACCCGGATACAGGCGGGAACCGGACAGGCCGGCGATTTCCATGGACAGCAGGTTGTGGCAGGCGGTGATGCCCGAGCCGCACTGGTGCACGATGGCGGCCGGATCGCGGCCCGCCAGCAGCGCCGTGAACTCGGCGCGCAGCTGCTCCGGCGCCTTGAAGCGGCCGTCGGTCTGCAGGTTCTCGCCGTTGGGACGGTTCAGCGCGCCCGGGATGTGGCCGGCCACCGGATCCATGGGCTCGACCTCGCCGCGATAGCGGTTGGCGGCGCGCGCGTCGACCACGGTGAAGGCGGGCTGGGCGATGTTGGCCAGCACCGTGGCGGCGTCCACCGTCGCGGCCAGCGAGGCGCCCGGCTCGACGGGCTGGCCCGGCCGCACCGCCACGCCCGGCTCGGTCGAAACGGGCAGGCCGGCCGCGGTCCAGGCCTGCCAGCCGCCGTCGAGCACCGCAACGCGCTCATGGCCCAGCCAGCGCAGCATCCACCACAGATGGGCGGCGTACATGCCGCCGCTGGCGTCATACGCCACCACCAGGGTTTGCGGCGTGACGCCATGGGCGGCCATCAGCGCGCCGAATTCCGCGCGCGACGGCAGCGGGTGGCGACCGTTCCTGCCCGTGCGCGGGGCGGCCAGCTCGGTCTCGTGGTCCAGGTAGCGGGCGCCGGCGATATGGCCTGCCCCATAGGCCTGGCGGCCGGCGGCGTGGTTCATCAGGTCGTGGCGCACGTCGAACACGCGCAGGTCGGCGCCACCCAGGCGCTCGGCCAGTTCGGCGGCGGAAATCAGGGTCATCGTCATCGGTCGGACTCCTCTAGCTGAATTCGGATGGACGGCCGGGACTCAGGCCGGCTTGGGATCGCGCATGGTGCGCCAGACCGACAGCAGTCCGGCGAAGATGATCAGCGCCATGCCGGCCCAGGCCAGGCCGTCCAGGCGGTCGCCCCACAGGCCCATGCCCAGCAGCGCCGCGAAAATGATGGTGGAGTACTGCAGGGCGGCGGTCAGCAGCGCCGAGCCCAGGCCGAAGGCCCGCGTCATCGCCAGCTGGCCGAACAGGCCGGCCACGCCCACGCCCACCAGCGCGGCATAGCCTGGCCAGTCGGCCTGGCCCCAGCCGTCGAAGCCCAGGCCGGCGGCGCTGGACAGACAGACCGCCACGGAAAAGAACAGCACCGTGCGCCATTCGGGCTCGCCGATGCGGCCGAGCTGACGGATCTGCATCATGGCGATGGCCGACATGGCGCCGGCCGTCAGTCCCAGCAGCGCGGCCAGCCACTGGTCGTCGTTGATGCTGGGACGCAGCACGGCGATCACGCCCAGGAAGCCCAGCGCCACGGCGGTGATGCGCACGGCGTCGCGCTGCGCGCCGCCCCAGCCCAGCATCCAGCAGGCGATGAACAGCGGCGCGGTGTAGTTCAGGCTGGTGGCGGTGGCCAGCGGCAGGTGGGCGATGGCATAGAAGCCCAGCCACATCGAGGTGACGCCGGACAGGTTGCGCCACAGGTGCAGCTTCCAGCTGGTGGGCACGATGGACTGGCGTCCGGCACGGGCCCAGATCAGCAGCAGGATGACCGAGGGCAGGCCGCGAAACAGCACCACCAGCGGCAGCGACGCGCCGTGCTCGGTGCCGAGCTTCACGAACGACCCCATGATGGCGAACATGGCTGACGCCACCAACATCCAGAGTGCCTGCATGGGGACCTGCGCTAGGTAAAAAGTGAAGGGAAACGAGGGAAAGCGATACTATACTCCCCGTCACCGGAGGCGGCGCCGGCGGTCGGGGAACTGGCGGCCCGCCTTGCAGTCCAAGCCGGACTATCCTGCTCGCAGAGGAACATAAAAAGCATGAAACGCATCGTCCTGTTCGTCATCACCAACCTGGCTGTGATGCTGGTCCTGTCGGCCACGCTGCGCATCCTCGGGGTGGACAGATACATCACCGCGCAGGGCCTGAACCTGCAGGCGCTGCTGGTGTTCTCGGTCGTCGTCGGCTTCACCGGCGCGATCATCTCGCTGCTCATCAGCAAGCCCATGGCCAAGTGGAGCACCGGCGCGCAAGTGCTGGATCCGAACGCCCCGCGCAACCAGCGCGAGGCCTGGCTGCTCGATACCGTGCACCAATTGGCCGACCGCGCCGGCATCGGCCGTCCCGAAGTCGCCATCTACGAAGGCGCGCCGAACGCCTTCGCCACCGGCGCCTTCAAGAACGACTCGCTGGTCGCCGTGTCCACCGGCCTGCTGGAAAGCATGACCGAAGAGGAAGTCGCCGCCGTGCTGGCCCACGAAGTGGCCCACATCGCCAACGGAGACATGGTCACGCTGACCCTGATCCAGGGCGTGGTCAACACCTTCGTGGTGTTCCTGGCGCGCGTGGTCGGCTACTTCATCGACCGCGTCGTGCTCAAGAACGAGCGCGGCATGGGCATCGGCTACTACGTGACCGTGCTGGTCTGTGAGATCATTTTCGGCATCCTGGCGTCGATCATCGTCGCCTGGTTCTCGCGCCAGCGCGAGTACCGCGCCGATGCTGGCTCGGCCCACCTGATGGGCGCCCGCGAACCCATGATCCGCGCCCTGGCCCGCCTGGGCGGCATCGAAGCCGGCGAACTGCCCAAGTCCTTCGAGGCCTCGGGCATCACCGGCAAGGGCGGCCTGGCCGCGATGTTCGCCTCGCACCCGCCGATCCCGGCCCGCATCGCGGCGCTGCAGCAAGCCCGTCCGGCCTGATTCCGGCGCCCGCGAGGGCGCTGACGATCCGCAAGAAAAGCCCGCGCAAGCGGGCTTTTTTCTTGCCCGCAAGCCACGGCGCGCCTGCGATACGCCCGCCTCCAGAACTCGCGGCGCCGATGCCCCCCTGCCCCGCCCCTAGCGAAATCCCTAGGTACCAAGTGAATTGACAGCGCTGTCAATTGCACTGAAACTAGCTTCGCCGACAAGCCGTCGGCCAACGACATACAAGCCGACCCGCCCACCAGCGGCGCGCGGCGACAGGAGACAAGTCATGGCAACACCTCCCTGCCCCCCGGCAGCGGACGGCGCTGGCGCGCGCCTCCGGCATCGCACCCTCATGCGCCTGCCCTTCCTGCGACCGCTGCTCATGGCTGGCCTGTTGACCGGCGCCGGCGCGGCCCAGGCTTATGACATCACCACCAGCCCGCACCTGTTCGGCGACTGGGGCGGCCTGCGCACCAGCCTGTCCGAGCGCGGCATCGACCTCAACCTCGGCTATACCGGCGAGGCCGCGCACAACTTCAGCGGCGGCAAGGACAAGCTGACCCGCTACACCGACCAGTGGGTCTTCGGCGCCACGCTGAACCTGGACAAGCTCTGGGGCTGGCGCGGCGGCACCTTCCAGATGACCATCACCGACCGCAACGGCCGCAACCTGGGCGCCGATGCCGGCATCGGCAACAACATGCTGATCCAGGAGGTCTACGGCCGCGGCCAGACCTGGCACATGACGCAGTTCTGGCTCAACCAGTCCTTCCTGGACAACCGGGTGCAGTGGAAATTCGGCCGCATGACGGTGGGCGAGGATTTCGCCAGCTTCTCCTGCGACTTCCAGAACCTGACCTTCTGCGGCTCGCAGCCCGGCAACCTGGTGGGCAGCTACTGGGTCAACTGGCCGACCAGCCAGTGGGCCACGCGCCTGAAGGTCAGCACGTCGGAACAGACCTATCTGCAGGCCGGCGTCTACCAGGTCAACCCGAAATACGTGGATGACGGCTACGCCCGCCGCCACGGCTTGTCGCTGGACAATCCCGGCGGCACCACCGGCGCCCTGATCCCGCTGGAATTCGGCGTGCTGCCGTCCTGGAACGGACTGCCCGGCTCCTACAAGTTCGGCGCCTGGTACAACACCTCGCAGGGCAAGGACCTGTACCAGGACGTGAACGGCGACGCGCGTGGCCTCACCGGGCTGGCGCCGCGCGAACGCAACGGCCAGTACGGCTTCTACCTGAACTTCGAGCAGCAGGTCAGCGGCACCGCCGGCGCGCGCGGCGCCTCGGTGTTCCTGAACTTCTCGCAGGCCGACCGCGCCACCGCGGCGCAGGATCACCAGCTCGCGCTGGGCCTGCAGTACAAAGGGCCTTTCGGGCAGGCGCGCGACGTGGTCGGCGTGGCCATCGGCGCCACCCACAACAATGGCCGCTACGCGCGCTACGCGAGGCAGCAGGACCAGCGGCTGGACACGCGGACCACGGTGGGCGACGGCTATGAGTACGTGGCCGAGGCCTACTACAGCTGGTCGCCGGTGCCGTCGATCTACCTGCGGCCCAACCTGCAGTACATCCGACATCCGGGCGGCACGTCCAACAACCACGACGCCTTCATCATCGGACTGAAGACCGGCATCACCTTCTGAGCGCAACGAGGAGACAGACATGACCCTATCTTTCCGCCGCCTGCTGGCCTGCGCCCTGGCGCTGCCCGCCGCCCTGTATGCCGGCGCCGCCGCCCACGCCAGCAAGGAAGCGCCGGTGATCGGCTTTTCCATCGACGACCTGCGCGTCGAGCGCTGGACCCGCGACCGCGACTACTTCGTGCAGGCCGCGACCGCCCTGGGCGCCAAGGTCAGCGTGCAATCCGCCAACGCCAACGAGGCGCGCCAGATCGCTCAGGTGGAGAACCTGATCGCCGAGGGCGTGGACGCGCTGGTGATCGTGCCCTTCAATTCCAAGGTGCTGAGCAACGTGATCGCCAAGGCACGCAAGAGCGGCATCAAGGTCATCGCCTACGACCGCCTGATCCTGGGCGCGCCGCTGGACGCCTATGTCTCGTTCGACAACGTCAAGGTCGGCGAGATGCAGGCGCAGGGCGTGGTCGACGTGGTGCCCAAGGGCAATTACTACCTGCTGGGCGGCGCCTCCACCGACAACAACGCGCGCCTGTTCCGCGAGGGGCAGATGAACGTGCTCAAGCCGCTGGCCGACAAGGGCGACATCAAGATCGTCGGCGAGCAATGGACGCCGGAATGGGATCCGTCCAAGGCCCAGGCCATCATCGAGAACGCGCTGAACGCCAACGACAACAACATCCAGGCCATCGTCGCCTCGAACGACGGCACGGCCGGCGGCGCGATCCAGGCGCTGACCAGCCAGAAGCTGGCCGGCAAGGTCGCGGTGTCGGGCCAGGACGCCGACCTGGCCGGCGTGCGCCGCGTCGCGGCGGGCACGCAGACCATGACCATCTACAAGCCGCTCAAGAGCATTGCCAGCACCGCCGCGCAGGTGGCCGTGGAGCTGGTGCAGGGCAAGCAGCCCGCGTTCAACGCCAAGCTCGACAACGGCAAGGGCCAGGTGGACAGCATCCTGCTCAAGCCCACGCTGCTGACGCGCGACAACCTGGACATCCTCGTCAAGGACGGCTTCTATACGGCGGAACAGATCGCGGGCAAGTAGCCGCGACAGGAGATGGGTGATGGAACAGCAGCCCCTGTTTGAAATGCGCGGCATCGTCAAGGAATTCTCGGGCGTGCGCGCGCTGTCCGGCGTCAGCCTGGCCGTGCGTCCCGGCGAATGCCTGGGCCTGTGCGGCGAGAACGGCGCCGGCAAGTCCACGCTGATGAAAGTGCTGTCGGGCGTCTATCCGCACGGCAGCTACGAAGGCCAGATCCTCTGGGAAGGCCGCGAGCTGCGCTCGCGCTCCACGCGCGACAGCGAGCGCGCCGGCATCGTCATCCTGCACCAGGAGCTGATGCTGGTGCAGCAGCTGAGCGTGACCGAGAACATCTTCCTCGGCAACGAGCTGAAGCTGCCCGGCGGGCGCATGGACTACCCCGCCATGCACCGCCGCGCGGCCGAGCTGCTGGCGCAGCTCAAGCTGGACGACGTCAACGTGGGCGCGCCGGTGATGCACTACGGCAACGGCCACCAGCAGCTGTTCGAGATCGCCCGCGCCCTGGCCAAGCAGGCGCGCCTGCTGATCTTCGACGAGCCCACGTCCTCGCTCAGCGCCAAGGAGATCGAGGTGCTGCTGGCGATCATCGAGGACCTGAAGCGCGCCGGCGTGGCCTGCATCTACATCTCGCACAAGCTCGACGAGGTCAAGCGGGTCTGCGACACCATCACCGTGATCCGCGACGGCGAGCATGTCGCCACCCGGCCGGCCGCGGCGCTGGACGAGGACGGCATCATCGGCCTGATGGTGGGCCGGGAGCTGACCTCGCGCTTTCCCCGCACCGAGCGCCAGCCCGGCGAGGTGGTGCTGGAAGCGCGCGGCGTGACCTGCTGGGACGTCACCAACCCGCGCCGCAAGCGGGTGGAGGACGCCGGCCTGCAGGTGCGCGCCGGCGAGATCCTGGGCATCGCCGGCCTGGTGGGCGCGGGCCGCACCGAACTCGTGTCCGCCATCTACGGCGCCTATGCCGGCCGCAGTGAGGCGCAGGTCTGGGTGCAGGGCCGCCCCGTGCGCATCGGCTCGCCGGCCGACGCCATCGCGCAGGGCATCTGCCTGGTGCCGGAGGACCGCAAGCGCCATGGCATCGTGCCGCAGATGAGCGTGGCCGAGAACATCACGCTGGCCACCCTGGCCGACCACGCGCGCGCGACCCGCGTCGACGCGCAGTCGGAACTGGCCGCGGTCGAGCGCGAGATCGCGCGCCTGCGCATCAAGACCGCCAGCCCCGGCCTGCCCGTGGCCAGCCTGTCCGGCGGCAACCAGCAGAAAGTGGTGCTGGCGAAGATGGCGCTGAAGAATCCCCGGGTACTGATCCTGGACGAGCCGACGCGCGGCGTGGACATCGGCGCCAAGTACGACATCTACAAGATGATCTTCGACCTGGCCGACCGCGGCGTGGCCATCGTCATGGTGTCCTCCGAGCTGCCCGAGATCCTGGGCATGAGCGACCGCGTGCTGGTCATGAACGCCGGCCGCGTTGCCGCCGAATTCCCCATCCAGGGCCTGACGCAGGAACGCGTGCTGGCCGCCGCCCTGAACACCGAACCGCTGCGGCACGCCGCCTGAACGCCATGAAGCAGACCCTCGCCTCTTCCTATACCGAACCCCGTCCCAAGGCCGCGCACCCGCCCCTGCGCCTGCTCTTCGCCCGCCACAAGCTGCTGGCGATGGTGCTGGCCCTGGCGCTGATCTGGCTGTTCTTCTGGCACCAGACCGGCGGCACCTTCCTACGCCCCAACAGCATCTCCAACCTGTTCCTGCAGATGTCGGTCACCGGCATGCTGGCCTGCGGCATGGTGCTGGTCATCATCGCCGGCGAGATCGACCTGTCGGTGGGATCGCTGCTGGGCCTGCTGGGGGGCCTGGCCGCCATCCTGACCGTGAACCTGGGCTGGAACACCTGGCTGGCGGTGGCCACCGTGCTGGCCGCCGGCGCCGCGCTGGGCCTGGTCAACGGCTGCCTCACGACGCGGCTGCGCGTGCCGTCCTTCATCGTCGGCCTGGGCGGCATGCTGGCCTATCGCGGACTGCTGCAGCTGAGCACGGACAGCGTCACCATCGCCCCCGTGCCCGACGACCTGGGCGCCATCGCCCAGGCCTTCGTGCCGCCTGCGCTGTCCTGGCTGATGGTGGCGCTGATCGTCGCGCTGGCCTGCGGCCTGGCCCTGTCGCGCCGGCGTCAGCGCCGCCGGCTCGGGCTGGCGCTGGCGCCGGCCTGGGCCGACGGACTCAAGGTCGGCGCGATCGCCGCCACGGCCGCGGGCTTCGTGCTGGTGCTGAACCAGGCCCACGGCGTGCCGCTGCCGGTGCTCATCCTGCTGGCGCTGCTTGGCGTATTCTCATGGATCACCAGCCAGACGGTGTTCGGCCGCCACGTCTACGCGGTGGGCGGCAACGTCGAGGCCAGCCGGCTGTCAGGCGTGAACGTCAAACGCGTGAAACTGATGGTGTTCATGCTGATGGGCCTGATGTGCGCCTTCGCCGGCATCGTCACCACGGCGCGCGCGGCGGCGGGCTCGCCATCGGCCGGCGTGGGCGGCGAGCTGGACGCCATCGCCGCCTGCTTCATCGGCGGCACGTCCATGCGCGGCGGCTCGGGCACCGTGTACGGCGCGTTGATCGGCGCGCTGGTCATGGCCAGCCTGGACAACGGCATGCAGCAGATGAACGTGGATACTTCCTGGCAAATGATCGTCAAGGGCGCCGTGCTGGTGCTGGCGGTCTGGATAGACGTAGCGACGAGGTCCGAACGTGCATAAACCCCAACACTCCTCCGCGCCGGGCAGCTGCCTGCTGGCGGTAGGCACCTATACCGAAATCCTGCCCCATGTGCAGGGGCGCGGCCTGGGCATACACCTGCTGGAATTCGACGGCGAATCCGCCACGTTCCGCGAACGCCAGGCCCTGGCCGGCCCGGTCAATCCCTCATACCTGTGCGCATGGGGCGACCGGCTCTACAGCGTCAGCGAGCGCAGCCGCGACGCGGCACTGGACATCTGCGCCATCGAGGACGGCGGCGCGCGCCTGCGGCCCATCGGCCGCGCCGCCGTGCCCGGCGCCGACCCCTGCCACGTCAGCGTGAATCCAGTGGCGCGCCAGCTGTACGTCTCGAACTACAGCTCGGGCGAACTGCTGTGCTACGCGCTGGACGACAAGGGCCTGCCCGCCGGCGAGCCGCAGGCCGTCACGCGCCAGGGCTCCGGGCCGCGCGCCGACCGCCAGGACGGCCCGCACGCGCATTTCGCGATGCCCGATGCCTCCGGCGCGCATGTATACCTGTGCGACCTGGGCACGGACGCGATCGTCCGCCATCGCGTGCAGGCCGACGGCCTGGCGCCGGAGCCCGACTGGACGCTGCAAGCGCGGCCCGGCTCGGGACCGCGCCATCTGGTCCTGTCCGGCGCGCTGATCGTCACGGTCAATGAGCTGTCCAATACGCTCAGCGTCTACGGTCAGGCCGAGGATGCGCGAACCCCGCCCCGCGAACTGGCGCACGCCAGCACGCTGCCGCCCGGCTGGACCGGCACCAGTTGGGCCGCGGCCCTCCGGCTGCACCCGAACGGCAGGCTGCTGATGGTCTCCAACCGAGGCCACGACAGCATCGCCGCCTTCCGCCTGCGACGCGACGCGCCCTGGCTGGAGCCGCTGGGCCATTTTCCCGCCGGCGGGCGCACGCCGCGCGACATCGCCTTCACGCCCGACGGCGCCTTCCTGCTGATCGCTTCGCAAGACGACCATCTCATTCGCGCATTGCGCATCGACCCCGTCACCGGCATGCCCGAACGCGCCGGCGCGTCCTTCGCGCTGCGCTCGCCCGTCTGCCTGTGCCCCCTGCTGCCCTGAACCGGGAACCCTCAACGTGACTGCATCCCTTCCTCCCGCCCGCATCATCGTCACCGGCGCCACCGGCCAGGTCGGCCGCAAGGCCCTGGCCATCCTGGCGCGCCAGGCCTGGTGCGAACACCTGGTCGGCATCGACCTGCACGCGGACGACGCCCAGTTCGGGCCCGAGCTGCGCGAACGCCTGACGCTGGTCGCCGCCGATCTCGAGGATCCCGACGGCGCATGGACCCGCCATTTCGAGGGCGTCGATGCCGTGCTGCACCTGGCCGCCCGGCATTCCACGCCCGACGCCAGCTGGGAAGAGGCGCTGGGCTCCTACAACATGACGCTGAACGTGCTGACAGCGGCGGCCACGCATGGCGCGCGCCGGCTGGTGTTCTCATCGTCGAACCATGCCATGGGCGGCTACAAGGACCAGCCGCTGGCCGCGCGCATGGGCCCCGGCAAGCTCACCGCGCAGACCGAGCCGGCGCCCGGCACGCGCTGGTTCGACGGCCAGCGCGACGTGCATTCGCTGGCCTACGGCACCTCCAAGGTGATGGGAGAGCGCCTGTGCCGCGCCTATTCGGCCGTGACCGAAGGCCGCCTGTCGACGGTGGCGGCGCGCATCGGCTGGATCCTGCCCGACGGCAACGACCCGCGCGACATCACCTATTCCGGCGTGGCGCACCAGCGCGCGCCTTCGGACGGCGCGCTGGACGAACCCAGCCGCCGCGCGCTGGCCTGGTTCCGCGACATGTGGCTGTCCAACGGCGACCTGGAACGACTGCTGATCGCCGCGCTGACGGCGGATTCATCCGGCTGGGAAGGCGGCAGCGTCATCGTCAACGGGGTCTCCGCCAACCAGGGCAGCGCCTGGGATGTGGCCGGCGGACGCGCCAGCATCGGCTACGTCCCCCAGGATGACGTGCAGGAACGACTGCGCGCCGCGCCCTGACAACTGGCGTTGGGTTGAGGTCCGCGTCGGGCGCGCGCCAGCGGACTCAGCCCAGCGCCCGCGTCGAATCGCGCACGACGATCTCGTAGCCCAGCGTGCGCACCCGCGCCTGCGGTTCGCGCGAGACCAGTTGTTCCACGGCCGCGTAGGCCATGTCGCGAATCGGCTGGCGCAAGGTGGTCAGCTTGGGCCAGGTCTGGCGCGACAAGGGCGTGTCGTCGTAGCCGGCCACCGACAATTCGTCGGGCACCTTGATGCCGCGCGCGTGCGCCGCGTACAGCACGCCGGCCGCCATGTCGTCGTTGCCGGCGAAAATGGCGCTGGGCCGGTCGGCGCGGTCCAGCAGCCGCTCGCCGCAATGCACGCCGGAATCGAAGGAATGCAGGCCCTGCTCGACCAGGCTGTCGTCGACCTGCAATCCGCCCTCGGCCAGCGCATCGCGATAACCACGCTGGCGCTCGTGGGCGGCGCCGTGGTCCGGATGGCCGGCGACGAAGCCGATCCGTCGATGCCCCAGGCCGATCAGATAACGGGTCATGTCACGCGCAGCGGAACGGTCGTCGGTGCTGACCTCCAGCCCCTTCACGCTCGGATAGCTGGGCGCCAGCCGCACATAGGGCATGTCGCCTCGGTCCAGCGCGTCGATCAGCGCCGGCACGTCGGACACCGGCGGCGTCAGCACCACGCCGGCGCAGGCGCGCTGGCGCGCTGCCTGCGCGATCTGCTCGGCCAGGCCCTCGGCGCGGTAGTCGCAGGGCTGCAGCAGCAGGCTGTAGAAATAACGCCGGCATGCGTCCAGCGCCCCCTGCTGGATGTTGATCAGGTAGTTGTCGCTGGGATTGTCGTAGACCAGCATGATGAGGTCGGAGCGCTTGCTGGCCAGCCGGCGCGCGGACGGATTGGGCTGGTACTTCAGCAGCTCGATCGCGGCCATGACCTTGGCGCGCGTCTTCTCGCTGGTGTTGGGCTCGTTGTTGAGCACGCGCGACACGGTCTTGATGGACACGCCCGCCTGGGCGGCCACATCATCGACCGTGACGGAACCCGTTCCCTTGCCGCTCGCCATGCCTCAGCACTCGACGATGTTGACCGCCAGCCCCCCGCGCGCGGTTTCCTTGTACTTGGTCTTCATGTCCGCTCCGGTCTCGCGCATGGTCTTGATGACCGAATCCAGCGACACGTAGTGCTGGCCGTCGCCGCGCAGCGCCATGCGGGCGGCGTTGACCGCCTTGACCGAGGCCATGGCATTGCGTTCGATACAGGGAATCTGCACCAGCCCGCCGACGGGATCGCAGGTCAAGCCCAGGTTGTGCTCCATGCCGATCTCGGCGGCGTTCTCGACCTGCTCGACCGTGCCGCCCAGCGCCGCGGCCAGGCCGCCCGCCGCCATGGAACAGGCCACGCCGACCTCGCCCTGGCAGCCGACTTCGGCGCCGGACAGCGAGGCGTTGTACTTGTACAGCAGGCCCACCGCCGCGGCGGTCAGCAGGAAGGCGCGCACGCCCTCGCGGTTGGAACCGGGAATGAAGCGGTCGTAATAGTGCAGCACGGCCGGGATGATGCCCGCCGCGCCGTTGGTCGGCGCCGTGACCACGCGGCCGCCGGCTGCGTTTTCCTCGTTGACGGCCATGGCGTACAGGTTGACCCAGTCCATCACCGACAGCGGATCCGACAGCGTGCGCTCGGCGCGCTGGGTCAGGTTGCGGTACAGCTCGGGGGCGCGGCGGCGCACCCGCAACGGGCCGGGCAGCTCGCCGTCGGCCTCGGGGTAATTGATGCCGCAGCCGCGCGCCACGCAGTCCTGCATGACCTGCCAGATGCGATCCAGGCCGCCGTTGACCTCGGCCTCGTCGCGCCAGGTCAGCTCGTTCTTCATCATCAGCTGGGCCACCGTCAGCCCGCTTTCCTTGCACATGGTCAGCAGCTCGCGGCCGGTGCGGAACGGATACGGCAGCTGGTCATGGGCGGCGATGACCTGGCTGTTGGACGCGCCGGCGGTGACCACGAATCCGCCGCCCACGGACAGATAGCGCGATTCGCGCAGCGACTCGCCCTCGGCGTCGTAGGCGTGGAACTTCATGCCGTTGGGATGCTCGGCCAGCGCCTCGCGCCGGTAGAACATCATGTGCTCCTTCTCGATGAAGGGCACGGTGTGGCGTCCGAGCAACGACAGCTGGCGGCTGCCGCGCACCGAGGCCAGCAGGCCGGCAATGGCGGCCGGGTCCACCGTGTCTGGCGCTTCGCCCATCAGGCCCAGCAGCACGCCCTTGTCGGTGCCGTGCCCCTTGCCGGTGGCGCCCAGCGAACCGTACAGCTCGGCCCGCACCGAGGCCACGCGCGGCATCAGGCCGTCGCGTTCCAGGCCCTGGGCGAACAGCAGCGCCGCCCGCATCGGCCCCACGGTGTGGGAGCTGGACGGGCCTATGCCTATCTTGAACAGATCAAATACGGAAACAGCCACCCCACACCCCAATGCAATCTAGAAGATGCGGCAATGATACGCGCAAGCCCCGCCGGCGGGCAGCATGGCCCTGGCGGGCGTATGCTCCATCAGGGACGGTTTGCCCCGGCTGGCTCCGGGCATGCGATCATTACAAAATTATTACTTGTCATAGAAAGAATACGCCAGGATGTCCGCACTCATCACCTTGCTCGACTTCGCCGGCTACGTCGCCCTGCTGCTCTGGGGCGTGCACATGGTCCAGACCGGCGTGCAGCGCGCCTTCGGCGCGGCCCTGGGCGCCGCCCTGGGACGGGCGCTGGGCACCCGCCTGCGGGCCTTCGCCGCCGGCCTGGGCATCACCGCCGCGCTGCAGAGCAGCACCGCCACCGGCCTGATGATCACCGGCTTCGCCGCCGGCGGCGTGGTCGGCCTGGTGCCGGCCCTGGCCGCCATGCTGGGCGCCAACGTCGGCACCACCCTGATCGTCCAGCTGCTGTCCTTCGACCTGACTTCGCTGGCGCCCATCCTGATCCTGGCCGGCGTCTGGATGTTCCGCCGCTACCCGCCCGGCCGCACCCGCGACCTGGGCCGCGTCTTCATCGGCCTGGGCCTGCTACTGCTGTCGCTGCACCAGCTGGTGCAGCTGTTCGAGCCGTTCCAGAACGCGCCCATGCTGGGCATGGTGCTGGAAGCCCTGTCTACCCAGCCGGTGGTGGCCGTGCTGCTGTCGGCGATCTTCACCTGGGCCGCGCACTCCAGCGTGGCCGTGGTGGTGCTGGTCATGTCGCTGGCCAGCCATCACATGGTGGCGCCGCACGTGGCCTTCGCGCTGGTGCTGGGCGCCAACCTGGGCACCGCCATCAATCCCATGATCGAGGGCGTCACCGGTGATGATCCGGCCGCCCGCCGGCTGCCGCTGGGCAATCTGCTGACGCGCGCGCTGGGCGTGCTGGCCGGGCTGGTCGCGCTGCCGCTGGTGCAGCCGCTGATGAACCTGCTGGAAGCCGATCCGGCCCGCGCCGTGGCCAACTTCCACACGCTGTTCAACGCCGTGATCGCGCTCGTGTTCCTGCCGCTGCTCGCGCCCTACGCCGCGCTGCTCACCCGCTGGCTGCCCAAGCGCGCCGATCCGAACGATCCGTCGCGTCCGCAGTACCTGGACGAATGGGCCCACGACGTACCAGCCGTGGCCCTGGGCAACGCGGCGCGCGAGGCGCTGCGCATGGCCGACATGCTGCAGACCCTGCTGCTTTACGCGCGCGCCGGCTTCAAGCGCGACAACCGCCACCGCATGGTGCAGGCGCGCCAGCTGGACGGCGCGCTGGACAAGCTGGAAAACGCCATCACCACCTACCTGGCCACGCTGGACCAGGAGAACATGACGCGCGAAGACCTGCAGCGCATGGACGACATCCTGGCCTTCATCAGCAACGTCGGCCATGCCGGCGACATCGCCCACCACGGCCTGCTCGGCCACGTCGCCAAGCTGCGCAAGCAAGGCTGGGTCTTCTCGGCCGAACAGCGCGCCAGCCTGGAAGAGACGCTGGGCCAGCTCATCACCAACCAGCGCCAGGCCGCCGCGCTGTTCGTCAACGACGACCTGCGGCAGGCCCGCGCGCTGGCCGGCGAGAAGGCGCGCTTTCGCGGCATCGAGACCCAGGCCTCGGACACGCACCTGCAACGGATCAAGGCCGGCGAAGTCGACGCCGCCGAAGTGGGCGCGCTGTACCTGGACATCCTGCGCGACATGAAGGGCATCAACTCCCACCTGGTGGGCGCGGCGGCCTACCCGCTGCTGGCCCGCCACGGCGAGCTGCTGCCGAGCCGCCTGCGAGAGTCTGAGGGGTAGGCCCACCCCCGAGCGCTTCGCGCCCCCCTCAAGGGGCGCCGCTGCGGACCGGCAAAGCCGGCTCCGCGCGGCCCCGCTAAGGGCGTTCTTGCCAGCAGGCTCTAGAGGTGGTTCTGGAACCAGTCCAGCATGCGGCGCCAGCCGTCCTGGGCGGCCTGGGCGTTGTAGTTGGGGCGGTAGTCGGCCAGGAAGCCGTGGTCGGCCTCGGGATAGACCACGATCTCGGAGCGGCGCGCCGGTGCGCTGCCGGCGGCCAGGCTGGCCTTCATCCTGTCGACGTCGGCCAGCGGAATGCTGGCGTCGCGGCCGCCGTACAGGCCCAGGACCGGGGCGCGCAGGTCTTGCGCCACGTCCAGCGCGTAGCGCTTGATGAGCGGGCCGTGACCGACGCTGAGCTTGCCATACCAGGCGACGCCGGCCTTAACGGCCGGATTGTGCGCGGCATACATCCAGGTCAGGCGGCCGCCCCAGCAGAAGCCGGTGACCGCCACGCGGGCCGGATCGCCGCCATTGCGGGCGGCCCAGGCCAGACTGGCGTCCAGGTCGGCGTAGACCTGTTCGTCGGACACCTTGCTGACCAGATCGGCGACCAGCTTGGGAATGTCGGTGTAGGCGGACGCATCGCCCTGGCGCTCGTACAGGTTGGCGGCCACCGCCAGGTAGCCGGCGTGCGCCAGGCGACGGCACAGGTCCTTGATGTGCTCGTGCACGCCGAAGATCTCCTGCACCACCAGCACGATGGGCAGGTTCTGCTTGCCGGCGGGCGCGGCATAGTAGGCGGCGATGGCGCCGTCATCCACGGGCAGCTGGAAATCGCCGTGGGCCAGCCCTGCGGCGTCGGTGTGGATGACGGTGGGGGCGACCTTGCCGGCGGCGGCGGAAAAGCTCATGGCGTACTCCTGTCAGGGCGCCGCCGGACGGCCGCGGGCTGCCTCAATGACGGTGGCCGTGCTCCACAACGGGCGCGCCCTGGGGCGCGGCATCGTGCTCATGACCATGATGCATCAAGGTGGTGACGCTGTAGATCAGCGCCACGCCCACGCCGACCAGCAGCAGTTGCGGGATGGCATCGGCGAGCGACACGCGCTCGTGCATCTGCGGCATCAGGTCGGCCACCGAGATGTACAGGAAGCTGCTCGCGGCGACCACCAGCACATACGGCACCAGGCCTTGGGCCTGTTGCAGCAGGAAGAACCCTATTATGCCGCCCACGGCTGAACACAAGCTGGTGAACAGGATCAGGGAGAAGGCGCGCCGCCGCGCCAGTCCGGCGTTCAGCAGCACCACGAAGTCGCCCAGCTTGTGCGGCACCTCGTGCACGATGATGGAGGCCGCCGTCAGCACGCCCAGCAGCGGATCGGTGAGAAAGGCCGCCGCCACCAGCACGCCGTCGCACAGGTTGTGCAGCGAGCTGCCGATCAGGATCATCACGCCGCCCCGGCCCGCCTCGTGGCGGTCATGGCCCTTGTGGTGATGATGGCCATCGCCTTCATGATGATGGCTGTGGCGCAGCAGCGCGATCTTCTCCAGCACGAAGAAGCCGATCAGCGCGGCCAGCATCAGCCCGAACAGGACGTGCGCGTCGGCCACGCCGGACTCGAAGGCCTCGGGCAGCAGGTGCAGCAGCGCCACCGACAGCAACACGCCGACCGACAGGCTGACCATGTGGTGCAGATACTGCGAAAAGACCTTGTAGGCCAGCCAGCTGGCGACCACGACGGCGAGCAGTCCGCCGGTGACGGTGGCAAGCAGGATCCAGAGCAGCAACATGGGAACGGAAATCGAAGGAGAGGAAGCGCAACATTATATTGTTGCACTCCAAAAAGCGGAAATGGCCGCCCAAGGCGGCCATTTCCCCTGCGCGAGAGACGGCAATGCGCCAGCGCGCTAGTGCGCCTGCTCCCAGTTCTTGCCCACGCCCACCTCGGCCACCAACGGCACGCGCAACTCGGCCACGTTGCACATCAGGCGCGGCAGCGCTTCGCGCACCACCTCGATTTCGGCGTCGGGCGCTTCCAGCACCAGTTCGTCGTGGACCTGCATGATCATGCGCGTCTGCAGACGCTCGGCCTGCAGCCAGTCCTGCACGGCCACCATGGCCATCTTTATCAGGTCCGCCGCCGTGCCCTGCATGGGCGCGTTGATGGCTGCGCGCTCCGCGCCCTGGCGGCGCGGGCCGGAGGCGCCGCGGATCTCGGGCAGCTGCAGGCGGCGGCCGAAGACGGTTTCCACATAGCCCTGCTCGCGAGCCAGCCGGCGCGTCTCTTCCATGTACATCGCCACGCCGGGATAGCGCGCGAAGTAGCGGTCGATATAGGCTTGCGCCGCGTCGCGCGTGATGCCCAGGTTCGACGCCAGGCCGAACACGCCCATGCCGTAGATCAGGCCGAAGTTGATGGCCTTGGCCGCGCGGCGCTGTTCGGAGCTGACCTGATCCAGCGTCACGCCGAACACCTCGGAGGCCGTGGCGCGGTGGATGTCCTCGCCCGCCGCGAAGGCGCGCTGCAGGTTCGCGTCGTCGGACACGTGCGCCATGATGCGCAGCTCGATCTGCGAATAGTCGGCCGACAGCAGCATGCCGTTCTCGGCGATGAAGGCCTCGCGCACGCGGCGGCCCGCCTCGGTGCGCACCGGGATGTTCTGCAGGTTGGGATCCGACGAGGCCAGCCGGCCGGTGATGACCGCGGCCTGCGAATAGTGCGTGTGCACCCGCCCGGTGGCCGGATTGACCATGCGCGGGAGCTTGTCGGTATAGGTGGACTTCAGCTTGGACAGGCCGCGGTATTCCAGCAGCACCTGCGGCAGCGGATAGTCCTGCGCCAGCTTGGTCAGCACTTCCTCGTCGGTGGACGGCGCGCCGCCGGCGGTCTTGCGCACCACCGGCAGCGCCATGCGGCCGAACAGGATCTCGCCCAGCTGCTTGGGGGAATTCAGGTTGAAGGGCTGGCCGGCCAGTTCATAGGCCTTTTGCTCCAGCAGCAACATTTCCTGGCCCAGCTTGTGGCTCTGCCGGCCCAGCTCGGCCGCGTCCACCTTGACGCCGTTGCGCTCGATGATGGTCAGCACCGCCGACACCTGCATTTCCAGCAGGTAGATGCGGTTCAGCCCGGCGTCGGCCTCGACCTGCGGCCGCAACGCGTGATGCAGCTGCAGCGTGAAGTCGGCGTCCTCGGCGGCATAGTGGCCGGCCTTGTCGACCGCCACTTCGTCGAAACCGATCTGCTTGGCGCCCTTGCCGCACAGGTCTTCGTACGACACGCCGCTGCGGCCCAGGTAGCGCTGCGCCAGGTCGTTCAGGCCCACGCCACGGTGCGATTCCAGCACATAGGCCTGCAGCATGGTGTCCTCGGCGATGCCGGCCAGCTTGATGCCTTCGTTCTCGAGCACATGGGCGTCGTACTTGGCGTGGTGCAGCAGCTTGGACCGCGAGGCGTCTTCAAGCCAGGGCTTGAGCCGCGCCAGCACCTCGTCCTTGGGCAATTGTTCCGCGCCGTCAGGTCCACGATGCGCAACCGGGATGTAGCAGGCCACGCCGGGCGCGACCGCCATCGACAGGCCCACCAGCCGGGCCTGCATTTCATCCAGCGAGGTGGTTTCGGTGTCCAGCGCCACCAGCGGCGCCTCGGCGACCTTGGCCATCCAGGCGTCGAAGGCGTCCCAGTCGGCGATGATGCGGTAGTCCAGTTCCGCCGGCGCCACGGGCGGCGCGGCGGCGACGCGCGCATCGCCCGCCGGCACGCGCTCGGCGTCGCCGGTCAGGTCGCGCAGCCAGGTGCGGAAACCGTAGCGCTCGTACAGTTCGACCAGCGTGGCGTCGTCGCGCTCGCGCGGCGCCAGGTCCTCGATGCTCTCGATATGACCGGTCAGGTCGCAGTCGCACTTCACGGTCAACAGCTCGCGCGTGAGCGGGAAGTTCGGAATCGCTTCGCGCAGGTTATTGCCGGCCACGCCCTTGACGCCGTCGGCGCCGGCGATCAGCTGGTCGATCGAGCCGTATTCGGAAATCCACTTGGCGGCCGTCTTGGGACCGACCTTGGTCACGCCGGGCACGTTGTCGACGGTGTCGCCGACCAGCATCAGGTAGTCGACGATACGATCCGGCGGCACGCCGAACTTGTTCAGCACGCCAGCCTCGTTCAGCACTTCGCCGCTCATCGTGTTGACCAGCGTCACCTGGCTGTTGACCAGCTGGGCCAGGTCCTTGTCGCCGGTGGAGACGATGGTGTCCACGCCCTGCTCCGCCGCGCGGCAGGCCAGCGTGCCAATGATGTCGTCGGCCTCGACGCCCTCGATGGCCAGCACCGGCCAGCCCAGCGCGCGCACGGCGCGGTGGATGGGCTCGATCTGCGCCGCCAGGTCTTCGGGCATCGGCGGGCGGTGGGACTTGTAGTCCGGGTACAGGTCGTCCCGGAAGGTCTTGCCGCGCGCGTCGAAAATACATGCGGCATACTCTGCCTTATGGTCAGATACAAGCTTGCGCAGCATGTTCACCACGCCGTAGAGCGCCCCCGTGGGTTCGCCTTGCGCGTTGCGCAAATCAGGCATAGCGTGGAAAGCGCGGTACAAGTAGCTTGAACCGTCGACCAGCAATAAGGTTTTTTTCATGGTTACAAAGGCAGATATGAGTACACCCGCCGGCAAACAAATTCCGCTGATTATGTCAGAGATACGGACAGCGGCCGAAAAGCTCGCGCACATCGGGCCCGCGGTCAGTGTCTTCGGCAGCGCGCGCGTCAGCCGCAACTCCCCGCACTATGAAACCACCGTCGCCATCTCCAAGGCCCTGGCGCAGGCCGGCTTCGCGGTCATCGCCGGGGGCGGCCCCGGCATCATGGAAGCGGCCAACAAGGGCGCGTTCGAAGTGGGCGGCACCAGCATCGGGCTGAACATCAGCCTGCCGCACGAGGCCCACAACAACGAATACCAAACGATCAGCCTGTCATTCGAGTACTTTTTCTCGCGCAAGGCCACCTTTTTCATGCACAGCTTCGCCTACGTGGCGATGCCAGGCGGCTTTGGCACCCTGGACGAGCTCTTCGAAGCGTTGACGCTGATCCAGACCGGCAAGGTGCCGCCCGCGCCCATCGTGCTGGTGGGCAGCGAATACTGGTCCGGCCTGGTCGACTGGCTGGGCGCGCAGTTGCTGAGCAACGGCATGATCGGCGCCCACGACCTGAACCTGTTCATCATCGAGGACGATCCGCAAAAGGTCGTGCGCAAGGTGGCGGAATTCCACGCCCAGGTCAGCAACGCCGACGCGCGCTACGCGCCCTCGCTGCCGGCCTGACGTACGCGAATGCCGCCGCTCGCGGCGGCATTGCCTGCCCCTTCGACGCCGCTTCGGCGTCCTGTCAGCGCAGGGCCTGCGCGATCACCTCGCGCGCCCTGGCGACGAACGCATCCTCGCCGGGCCGGGCGGGCAGCACCCGGAACGCCGCCTGCGGCAACGCCGGCAGGTCCGGCGCGTCCAGCCGCGCGATGCCCGGCGCCAGCGCCGACTCGTTCAGGCAGGCCACGCCCAACCCCGCCGCCAGCGCCAGCTGCAGGCCGGCCACGCCTGACGCCACGTGCGCCACGGCATACGCGATGCCACCACGGGTCAGCGTGCGCTCGGCGTACTGGCGCAACGCACAGGTCTCGGGCAATGCCAGCAGCGGCAGCGGGTCGCGTCCCGGCCGCGCGCCTTGCGCCGCCATCCACATCAAGGGCTCGCGCCGCAGCACCTCGCCCGCCGGAATTCCGTCCTCCGCGCCGCGCTCCCGGACGACCATGGACACGCCCACGTCGATGCCGCCGCGCTCATAGGCGCTCTCGATCTCGCCGCTCTTCATGATCCTGACGTACAGCCGCAACTGCGGATATTGCTCGTTCAGCCGGCGCAGCATGCGCGCCACATCGCCGGGACGGAAATAGTCCGTGATGCACAGGTTCAGCTCGCCGCGCATGGGCACGCCGCGCAGGTCGCGATAGGCCGCGTCGCTGAGCGCCAGGATGGCGCGGGCGTGCTCCAGCAGGCGCAGGCCCGCCGGCGTCGCCGTCACGCCATTCTTGCCGCGCAACAACAGCGGCTGGCCGGCCCGCTCCTCCAGCTTGCGCATCTGCTCGCTGACCGAGGATTGCGACAGGAACACGCGCGGGGCGGCGGCGGTCAGGCTGCCGGCATCCAGCACGGCGACCAGGGTGCGTAGCTGATCCAGGTCGAAACCGGCCATGGGCAGTCCTTATCTAATGGATTTAACGATGGATAAGATCGTAAATTCCCGCTTTTCCGATGTCAATGTAACGCCTAGACTGGCTTCAGCCATCCGGCCTTTCCAATCCGATCCTCCACTTGAAGGAGCCTGCCATGCCCCATATCGTTGTCCACCTGTCCGGCCAGCCCGACCCCGCCATCAGCCGCCGCGTCGTCGAATCCGTCGCCGGGCTGACGCAGTCCGTGCTGGGCAAGAAGCTGCCGGTCATCGCCATCACGCTGCAATACATCCCCCACGAACAATGGTTCATCGGCGGGCAGGCGCTATCCGAGCTGGGCAGGAACGCCTTCCACCTGGACATCAGCGTCACCGACGAGACCAACACCAAGGCCGAGAAGGCGCGCTACATCCAGGAAATCCATGATGCCTTCCGAGGCATCCTGAGCGAACTGCACGAGTGCTCGTATGTGCACGTGATCGATGCGCGCGCCGCGGCGTATGGGTATGGCGGCCGGACGCAGGAGTACCGGCATCAGCACGGCTGAGGCGCGGACCGCGCGAGCGCCGGCGCCAACCCGCGAAGGCGGATGTGCCGGCCAAAGAAAAAACCCCTTGATCGCTCAAGGGGTTCGTTCCTGTCGGCGTCCGACAGGGCAAGCGACGCGCGGGGCCAGGCCCCGCGCCGTGCTTACACCGCCGATTCGCGGGCGGCACGCTTGCGCTCGTGCTCTTGCAGGTAGCGCTTGCGCAGGCGGATCGACTTGGGCGTCAGTTCGACCAGTTCGTCGTCGTCGATGAATTCGACGGCGTACTCCAGCGACATCTGGATCGGCGGCACCAGGCGCACCGCTTCGTCCGTGCCGGAGGCGCGCACGTTGGTCAGCTGCTTGCCCTTGATCGGGTTCACGACCAGGTCGTTGTCACGGCTGTGGATGCCGATGATCATGCCTTCGTACAGCGCTTCGCCCGGGTTCACAAACATGCGGCCGCGATCCTGCAGCTTCCACAGCGCATAGGCCACGGCGTCGCCGTTGTCCTGGCTGATCAGCACGCCATTGCGGCGCTCGCCGATCGAGCCTTCCTTGATGGGCGCGTATTCGTGGAAGATGTGGCTCATCAGGCCCGTGCCGCGCGTCAGCGTCAGGAACTCGTTCTGGAAGCCGATCAGGCCGCGTGCCGGGATCAGGTATTCCAGGCGGGTGCGGCCACGGCCGTCCGGCTGCATGTCCTGCAGGTCGCCCTTGCGGCGGCCCAGCTCTTCCATGACGCCGCCCTGGTGGGCGTCTTCGACGTCGACGGTCAGCGACTCGAACGGCTCGCACTTGACGCCGTCGACTTCCTTGAACACCACGCGCGGACGCGACACGGCCAGCTCGTAGCCTTCGCGGCGCATCGTTTCCAGCAGGATGGTCAGGTGCAGTTCGCCACGGCCCGACACTTCGAACACGGTGTCATCGCCGGTGTCGCGCACGCGCAGCGCCACGTTGGACTTCAGTTCGCGGTCCAGGCGGTCGCGCAGCTGGCGGCTGGTCACGAACTTGCCTTCGCGGCCGGCCAGCGGCGAGGTGTTGACCATGAAGTTCATGGTCAGCGTGGGCTCGTCGATGCGCAGCATGGGCAGCGGCTCTTGCGCCACCGGATCCATCACGGTGGAACCGATGCCGATTTCCTCGATGCCGTTGATCAGCACGATGTCGCCGGCTTCAGCTTCATCCACCACCACGCGCTCCAGGCCATGGAACTTCAGCACCTGGTTGATGCGGCCACGACCGCCCTGGCCTTCGGGGCCGAACTTGTAGGCGATTTCCATGCCGGGACGCATGCGGCCACGGTTGATGCGGCCGACGCCGATCTTGCCCACGTAGCTGCTGTAGTCCAGCGAGATGATCTGCATCTGCAGCGGAGCGTTGGGATCGTCGTCGCGCTGCGGCACGTGCTGCAGGATGGCGTCGAACAGCGGGCGCATGTCGCCTTCGCGCACGTCGGGGGTCAGGCCGGCATAGCCGGACAGGCCCGAGGCGTACACCACCGGGAAGTCCAGCTGCTCGTCGGTGGCGCCCAGCTTGTCGAACAGGTCGAACGTGGCGTTGATGACGAAGTCGGTGCGCGCGCCCGGACGGTCGACCTTGTTGACCACGACGATGGGCTTCAGGCCCAGGGCCAGCGCCTTGCGGGTCACGAAGATGGTCTGGGGCATCGGGCCTTCGACCGCGTCGACCAGCAGCAGCACGCCGTCCACCATGGACAGCACGCGCTCGACTTCACCGCCGAAGTCCGCGTGTCCCGGGGTATCGACGATGTTGATGTGCGTGCCCTGGTATTCGACGGCGCAGTTCTTGGCCAGAATGGTGATGCCGCGTTCCTTTTCCAGGTCGTTCGAGTCCATGACCCGTTCGGTCAGCGCCTGGTTTTCGCGGAAGGTGCCCGATTGGCGCAGCAGCTGGTCGACCAGGGTGGTCTTGCCGTGGTCCACGTGGGCAATGATGGCGACGTTGCGCAGGGCGCGAGTCATAGCGAGTCCTTTAAGGTTTTGGAAGGCAGCAGGCCCTCCGGCAATTCGTTCAATGCAAGCAATGCCTGCTTGGGGTCTGGCATGGCCTGCAAGGCGTCCAGCGTGACGGCGCGGTCCAGCGAAAACGGCCCGACGTGCGTGCGCCGCAGCGCCGCCAGGTGGGCATAGCACCCCAGCGCGCGCCCGATGTCCTGGGCCAGCGTGCGGATGTACGTGCCTTTACTGCATGCGACATCGATCTCTGCCTGCGTCCCGGACAGGGACAGCAGCTCGATGCGGTAAATCGTGATCTGGCGCGGCGACCGCTCCAGCTCGATACCCTGCCGCGCGTACTCGTACAGCGGCTTGCCGTCGCGCTTGAGCGCCGAGTACATGGGCGGAATCTGCTCGATCGTGCCCGAAAAACGTGACAGCGCATCGCGCAGCGCCTGTTCCGTGACCGTGAAGCCGGGCGCGGCCGTGGCGACGACGTTGCCGGTCAGGTCGCCGGAATCGGTTTCCTCGCCAAATTGCAGCGTAGCGCGATATGTCTTGTCGGCGTTGAGCATGGCGCCGGAAATCTTGGTCGCCCGGCCCATACAGCACAGCAAGAGGCCGGTCGCGAAAGGGTCGAGCGTGCCGGTATGGCCGGCCTTGGCCGCATCCACCGTGCGTTTGGCGCGCTGCAGGGCGTGGTTGCTCGACAAACCCACGGGTTTGTCGAGCAACAGCACACCGTCGAGCGCAAGCCCGCGTCGTTTAGCCATCGTCGGAATCCGGAAAGTTGAAGCAGCGACGACAGCCCGTTCAGGACTGGTCTTCAGGTTCGTCAGGCACGCCCGAATGGGGGCCGGACCGGTTCGCGCGGTCGATGAGGATCGACATTTCAATGCCACGGGCAATCTGCTCGTCGTGGAAGAAGCGCAAAGTGGGGACAGTATGAATGTGCAGCAGCTTGTACAGCTGCGAGTGCAGCCAGCCGGCCTTTTCGTTCAGCAAGGCGGTCGCGGCCTCGGGCTCGGCGCCCAGGACCGTGAAATACACCTTCGCGTGCGCGTAGTCGGTCGACAGCTCCACTCCCGAGAGCGTGATCAGTCCAGCGCGGGTCATGTCGATCTCGCGCTGGATGATCCCGGCCAGATCCTTCTGGATCTGGTCGGCCAGCCGCAGATTGCGGCCGGGGATGGCTTTGGACTTGTGACGGCTCATGTAGAGATAAAGCTCGCGGACGCTGCCTTACAGCGTACGCGCGATTTCCTTGATTTCAAAGACTTCCAGCTGGTCGCCCACCTGGATGTCATTGTTGCCGCGCAGCGTAAGACCGCAATCGAAGCCCGACTTGACTTCCTTGACGTCGTCCTTGAAACGGCGCAGCGATTCCAGATGGCCAGTCCACTGGACAACGTTGTTGCGCAGCAGGCGGACTTGCGAGTCGCGCTTGACCAGGCCGTCCAGCACCATACAACCGGCGATGTTGCCGATGCGGGAGATGCTGTAGACCTCGCGGATCTCGACCAGGCCGATGACCTCTTCCTTCTTCTCGGGCGCCAGCATGCCCGACATGGCTGCCTTCACCTCATCCACGGCGTCGTAGATGATGTTGTAGTAGCGCACATCGATGCCGTTGGACTCGGCCAGCTTCTTGGCGCTGGCTTCGGCGCGGACGTTGAAGCCGATCACCACGGCGTTGGACGCGATGGCCAGGTTGATGTCGCTTTCCGAGATGCCGCCCACGGCGGCGTGCACGACCTGCACGCGCACTTCGTCGGTGGACAGCTTGGTCAGCGACTGCACCAGCGCTTCCTGCGAACCCTGGACGTCGGTCTTGACGATCAGCGCCAGGGTCTGCGTGCCTTCGCCCAGGTTGTCGAACATGGATTCCAGCTTGGCGGCCTGCTGGCGAGCCAGCTTGACGTCGCGGAACTTGCCTTGGCGGAACAGCGCGATTTCGCGCGCCTTGCGCTCGTCGGACAGCACCATCAGTTCGTCGCCGGCGGCCGGGACTTCGGTCAGGCCCTGGATTTCCACGGGGATCGACGGACCGGCTTCCTGGATCGGCTTGCCGTTCTCGTCCAGCATGGCGCGCACGCGGCCGAAGCTCGCACCGGCCAGCACCACGTCGCCGCGATGCAGCGTGCCGCTTTGCACCAGGATGGTGGCGACAGGGCCGCGGCCCTTGTCCAGGCGGGCTTCGATGACCAGGCCCTTGGCGGCCGCATCGACCGGCGCCTTCAATTCCAGCACTTCGGCTTGCAGCAGGACGTTCTCGAGCAGATCGTCGATGCCTTCGCCGGTCTTGGCGGACACGGCCACGAAGGGCACGTCACCGCCGTATTCTTCCGGCACCACTTCCTCGGCGACCAGCTCCTGCTTGACGCGATCGGGGTTGGCGCTGGGCTTGTCGATCTTGGTCATGGCCACGACCATGGGCACGCCGGCGGCCTTCGCATGGTGGATGGCTTCGCGGGTCTGCGGCATCACGCCGTCGTCCGCCGCGCACACCAGGATGACGATGTCGGTGGCCTTGGCGCCGCGGGCACGCATGGCGGTAAACGCCTCGTGGCCCGGAGTGTCGAGGAAGGTGACCATGCCGCGCTCGGTTTCGACGTGGTAGGCGCCGATGTGCTGCGTGATGCCGCCGGCTTCGCCCGCGGCGACCTTGGCGCGGCGGATGTAGTCCAGCAGCGAGGTCTTGCCATGGTCGACGTGGCCCATGACGGTCACGACCGGCGCGCGCGACAGTTGCTCGGATTCCGACACGGTGGCCGATTCGTCCAGGAAGGCTTCCGGATCGTCCAGCTTGGCAGCGATGGCGACGTGGCCCAGTTCCTCGACCACGATCATGGCCGTTTCCTGGTCCAGCACCTGGTTGATGGTGACCATCTGGCCCAGCTTCATCAGGTGCTTGATGACTTCCGCGGCCTTGACGGACATCTTGTGCGCCAGGTCGGCCACGCTGATGGTCTCGGGCACGTGGACTTCGCGTGCAATGAATTCCTGCGGCGCCGGCTCGTTGCGGCGATCGTTCTGCTGGTTGCGACCGCCACGGCCGCCGCCCTTGCCGCCGCCCTTGCCGCCGGCACGCCAGCCGTCGCGGCTGGCGGGCGCAGCCGGCTTGTCGGCCGGCTTCTTGCGGGAGGAGTCGTCGGACCAGGTCGAGGCGACTTCGGCCGTCTTGATGGTCTTCTTCGTGCCCGGAGCGCCCGGCTTGGCGTCCTTCTTGGCGGCGCCAGCGGGCGCGGCGGCGGTCTTGCCGGCCGGCTTGTGCAGCGTGCCCGACAGCGGCGCGGCAGGCGCTTCCGGTTCGGGAGCGCGCAGCACCTTGCGCGGACGGTTCAGCATCTCGCGCAGCGCGGCGGCTTCGGCCTCGGCGGCGCGGCGCGCCTCGTCGCGGGCGGCGTTGGACGCCACCGGCGGCATGGCGCGACGCGTGTCGGCGGGACGGGCGGCCTTGGGCGCGGCGGCGGGTTCAGCCTTCGCGGGCGCCTTGGCGGGTTCGGACTTGGCGCCGGGCTGCGGGGCCTGCGCGGCAGGCGCGGCGGCCTGCGAGGAAGAGGATTCTGACTTGGTAGCTAGCACAACGGGTTCCGGCTTGGCTTCTTCAGCCTTGGGCTCGGTGGGTTCAGTCTTGACTTCGGGCTTGGCCTCTTGGGCCACGGGCTCGGCAGGAGCGGATGCCGGCGTCGATTCGGACTCGGGCTGCGCCTGGACTTCAGGGGCCTGTTCCTTGACGGGGGCGGGCGCTTCGGCCGCGACGGATTCAACGGGCGCAGCCGCTTGCGCCGGCTCGGGCGCTTCGACTACGACGGGCTTGGCCTCGGGCGCCGGCTCGGCGGGAGCCTGCGCCTGCACGGGCGCGGCTTCGCGGATCGGTTCCTGGGGAGCGGCGGGCGCGGCCGTTGCCGGCACGCTCGCTTCTTCTGCAGCAGCGGCTTCTTCTTCCGCGCGCACGGCGGCGGCGTGCTCTTGCGCCAGCTCGGACGGATCACGCTTGACGAAGACGCGCTTCTTGCGCACTTCGACCTGGATGGTGCGCGAGCGACCGGTGGCGTCCGCCTGACGGATCTCGGAGGTCTGGCGCCGCGTCAGGGTGATCTTCTTGCCTTCGGTCGCGCCGTGGGCCCGACGCAGCGAGTCGAGCAATTTCGCCTTGTCGCTGTCGGTGACGGAATCGTCAACCGATTTGAGGTCAACGCCAGCCGAACGCAACTGCTCCAGCAGCACGTTGGCAGGCATTTTCAGCTCGGTAGCGAACTGGGCGACGGTGTTACTCGACATTAGGCTCTCTCTTCCCTATATGCAGCTATGACAAACAACGTGAACTCGCGGCGGATGAAGGCGTTCCGTCCGCCGCGGACGCGTGTCCTTATGGTTATTCCTCGTCGAACCAATGGGCACGGGCACGCATGATCAGATCGCTGGCTTCCTGCTCGGTCAGGCCGGCGATTTCCGCCAGTTCGTCCGTCGCCAGTTCAGCCAGATCGTCACGCGTATGCACCTGACGCTCGGCCAGCTTGGCAGCCAGCTCGGGCGTCACGCCTTCGAGTTCCAACAGGTCCTGCGCGGTCTCAAGACGCTCTTCCTGGGCGATCGCCTCGGTCAGCAGCGCATTGCGGGCGCGGGCACGCAACTCATTGATGGTGTCTTCGTCGAACGCCTCGATTTCCAGCAGTTCCTGCATGGGAACGTAGGCGATTTCCTCGATACCGGTAAAGCCTTCGTCGATCAGGATGTCAGCGACTTCCTCGTCGACGTCCAGCTTGTTCATGAACGTGGCACGCAGCGCGGACCGCTCGACTTCCTGGCGGTTCAGGCTTTCTTCCGGCGTCATGATATTGATCTGCCAGCCGGTCAGCTCGGACGCCAGGCGCACGTTCTGGCCCTTGGCGCCGATGGCCTTGGGCAGGTTTTCCTCGTCCACCACCACGTCCATCGCGTGCTTGTCTTCATCGACGACGATGGATTCGACGTTGGCCGGGGCCAGCGCGCCGATCACGAACTGCGCCGGGTCTTCGGACCACAGCACGATATCGACCTGTTCGCCGCCCAGCTCGTTGCGGACCGCGGTGACGCGCGAACCGCGCATGCCCACGCAGGTGCCGATGGGATCGATGCGCTTATCGTAAGCCACCACGGCGATCTTCGCACGCACGCCAGGATCACGGGCGGCGGCCTTGATCTCGAGCAGACCCTGCTCGATCTCGGGCACTTCGTTCTCGAACAGCTGGCGGATGAATTCCGGCGAGGTGCGCGACAGGATGACCTGCTGGCCACGGGCGGCGTGATCCACGCGCAGCACATAAGCGCGCACGCGGTCGGCCACGCGCAGGTTTTCCTTCGGGATCATTTCCGAGCGCGGCAGGCGGGCTTCGATCTTGCCGGTCTCGACGATGACGTCGCCCTTGTCCATGCGCTTGATGGTGCCGGACACGATGGTCTCGCCACGATCCAGGAAGTCGTTCAGGACCTGCTCGCGCTCGGCGTCGCGGATCTTCTGCAGGATCGCCTGCTTGGCGGCCTGGGCGCCGATGCGGCCGAACTCGACGGGCTCGAGGGCCTCTTCGATGTATTCGCCAGCCTGGATGCCAGGCACCATTTCCTGGGCGTCCGACAGCATTTCCTGCTTGTCGGGCTCTTGCAGGCCCGCTTCGTCGGGCACGACCAGCCACCGGCGGAACCCTTCGTGGCTGCCGGTTTCCCTATCGATGGAGACGCGGATTTCGGCGTCGTCCTTGAAACGCTTTTTCATGGCCGAGGCCAGCGCACTTTCGAGTGCTCCGAATACCACGTCGCGCGTGACGTTCTTTTCGCGCGCCAAGGCATCGACCAACAGAAGAATTTCGCGACTCATCGCTTTTTGCCCTTGAAATCCAGAACGGGGTCCAGTTTTGCGCGCTCGACATCGTCGAGCGAGAAGTTCAACACCTGCACTTCGTTCTTTTTTGCCTCAAATTCGAGACCGAACACGGTCTTTTGCGCCTGGCCGGCTTGCGGCTCGGCGTCATCCTCGGGCACGACCAGCGTGCCGGAGAAGACCTTGCGTCCATCCATGGCCTCGCGCAGCTTGATCTCGATGCGCTCGCCCGCGAAACGGCGGAACTCGGCCTCGGTGCGCAGCGGGCGGTCCACGCCCGGCGAACCGACTTCGAGCCGCTTGTAGTCGACGTTCTCGACTTCGTACACCCGCGACAGCTGGCGAGACACCTGCTCACAGTCTTCGATGCGCACGCCGCCGATCCGATCGATCGTCACGCGCAAAAGGCCCAGGGCGGCACGCTCGACGTCGACGAGTTCGACGTCCATGCCGGCCAGAGCCTCTTCGGTCAATGCGAATAAATCAGCCATATACTCAAAAAAAATGGGCTGCACGCCCAGCCCATCGTATTGCGCAATGCCCGGCCGCTGCCCTACTTCACGTAAGGAGCAATGCCAGGCAGCGCCCAAATTGCGACCTAAAAATGCGGCAATCGGCCCAAGCCGATTTGCCCTGCCTCGCCCGCGCACGCCAAAAAAAAGCACCGCTGGCAAAAGCGCCGCTTTGCGTCACGTCCTTCAAGCCGGCCCTGATGCTGGCATCCCTTGCTGGTATCCCCTTTATTAGGGGCAACCCGCAAGGCTGGCGAAGGCACGCAAAGACGCGAAAGCCATGAAAACCATTGATTTTACCAGATAAACCGGAAAAACGCCTGATACCTCACGGGCTTACGATTAAGCGGGACGAATCAACCGGGACGCCCCGCCAGCAGCCGCTCCGCCGCGAGGGCGGAACGACTTCAAGCAAACGCCGACCAGGGCTCAGCGCCCCTGGCGACCCCGGCCGCCACCCAGCACGCCCAGGCGCGACTCGTGCGCACTGGCGCCGCGCGGCTGCCAATCATCGCCTCGCGGCGAGGAACCGCGCGACGAACGCGACTTGTTGCCGCCCTGCCCGGCACTCTTGCCGGCCTGGCCGCCCGCGCCCTTGCCCGCGGCGCGCGATCCTTCGGCCTTGTTGCCGCCGCGACCGGCTCCGGCCGGCTTGGCGCCGCCACGGCTGCCACGCGCGCCCGCCGGCTTGCCGGCAGTCTTCGCGCCGCCGGCACGCCGCCCGGCGCCCGGAGCGCCGGCCGCCGCACCGCCTTCCGCCGGCGAGTAGGCCGCTTGAGCGCCCTGCTCGGCGGCTGCGGCGGCGCGATTGCCGCGCGGCTTGCCGCCGGACTTGCCGCCAGCGGGCTTGCCGCCCGCCTTGGCTCCAGCCTTGTTGCCCGACGCGGCGCCGCGACCGCCGGGCTTGCCGCCCTTGCGGTTGCCTTCGCTGCCGCCACCACCGCCGCCACCACCAGCCAGCGGATGACCGTTGGCGTACCCGCCCGCGATCATCAGGCCGGTGCCGAACGGATCGGAGGGACAAGCGGCGGCCTGGCCGGCGCTGCCCTGGCGACCGCCTTGCAGCTTGCCGCGGCGTCCGATGCGCGCGCCGTTCATGCCGTTGCGGTCCATGGTGCCAAAACCAGGAGGCAAGGCGCTGTCATGCGATTGCGGCTGCTTGGAGCGGCGGCGGTTGCCACCGCCGGAATCGTCGTCTTCGCGCAACAGGCCCAGCTGGACCATCAGCGCCGTGACCAGCGAGGCATCCAGCTCGTCCCAGCGACCGCGGCGCAGCGTGCGCGGCAGCACGATATCGCCGAAGCGGGTGCGGATCAGCCGGCTGACGGTGACGCCCACGGCCTCGAACATGCGGCGGACTTCGCGGTTGCGCCCTTCCTGCAGCGTGACGCGATACCAGCGGTTGCTGCCGTCGCCGCCCAGGTAGTCCAGCGCGCCGAACGCGGCCAGGCCATCTTCCAGCTCGATGCCCTCGACCAGCGAGCGGCGCTGCGCTTCGTCCATCTCGCCCAGCACGCGCACGGCGTACTCGCGTTCGGTGCCGTAGCGCGGGTGCATGATGCGGTTGGCCATGTCGCCCGAGGTCGTGAAGATCAACAGGCCTTCGGTGTTCAGGTCCAGGCGCCCCACCGACAGCCACTTGCCGGTGCGCAGCTTGGGCAGGCGCGCGAACACGCTGGCGCGGCCGCCCGGATCGTCATGACTGACGATCTCGCCGGCCGGCTTGTGATACAGGATCACGCGCGGCGGCTTCTTGGTATTGGCGCGCATGATCGGCTTGCCGTTCACGCGCACCTGATCATTCGGGGCCACGCGCTGGCCGATATGGGCGGGTTCGCCGTTGACAGACACGCGGCCGGCCACGATCAGCTCTTCCATTTCGCGGCGCGAGCCGATGCCGGCGTCCGCCAGCACCTTGTGCAGCTTCGGCATGACCGCTTCGCTGTTCAGGTACTTGCCCAGCCGCTGTTCCATGCGGTCGGCGGTGTCCAGATAGGACAGCGCCTGCTCGGCTTCCTGCTCGCCGCCACGGGAATCCTGCGACTCGACCGGGCCGGACGGGGCAGCGGCCTGGCCTTCCGCGGCCGGCGCCTGTTCGGCGGCGGCATCGCCGCGACGGCGGCGGAACGGCGTGCGCAACTTGCGGCCACGACCACGGGCGGCATCGCCCTCGGCAGCCGGCTCGCGAGCGGCGGAGGCTTCCGGCTGCGCGCCGGAAATGGCGTCATCCGGACGGGGATTATCGTCCTGCATTGCTGTATTCGTTGTCACTGGGACAGCTCCGAATTTCAAACTTGGGCGGGCCTGCCGGCGGCAGGCTCATCATCATCAGGAGGCACGGGCTCTCGGCCCGCATCGGTTTGTTCCGCGGCCTCGCCATCGGGCGAGCCGTCGGACGCGGCATCCGGCATAGGCTGAACGGCGGCCTCATGGCCAACCTCCGGCTCAAGCCCGGCAACGCCTTGCGGCACGACGCCGGCCGCGTCATTCTGGTCATTCGATTTCGCCGATTCCGCATGTCCGGCGGCATGAGCCGCCGCGATCTCGTCGGCGGACTCCACGTCGGTATTGGAAATATCATTGCCGACCGCAGTGCCAAGGGTATCGGCATGCGCATCGGATTCAGGACCGGCGCCGGATGTCTCGTCAGCGGCGGCGGCGGCATGGCCGGCGCCTGGAAGCTCGGGCTCGCCAGACAGACCGTCAGCCGGCGATCCTGCAGCCAGCTGGTCCGCGGGACCAGCGTCGCCGTCATCGCGCGAAAGCGAGGATTCTACGCTATCGTCCGCCGCCACGGAAACCGGCAGCGACGGAACAGACAATTCCGCTTGCGGGATACTGTCGCCAGCACCACCGCCCGCCACGTCGAGTTCCGCCTGAACGCCCGCCCCATCCTGCGGCGCATCGCCCTCTCCGGCAACGCCAGCTTCGCCTTCGGCCGGCGCCTCGCCCAGCGGCTGCGCATCGCCCAGATCCAGCCCGGCCAGGGCCGCGGCGGCCTGCGCCGATTCCAGCGGAGGCAGCTCATCCAGCGCGCGCAGCCCCAGGTCATCCAGGAACTGGCGGGTCGTGCCAAATAGCGCGGGCCGCCCGGGCGCGTCGCGATGGCCGATCACTTCGATCCAGCCACGATCCTCGAGCGCCTTGACGATCTGGGACGACACTGTGACGCCGCGTATGTCCTCGATGTCACCGCGCGTCACCGGCTGGCGCCAGGCGACGATCGCCAGCGTTTCCATGACGGCGCGCGAGTACTTCGGCGGCTTCTCGGGACTCAGCCGCTCCAGGTAGCGCTGCATTTCAGGACGGCTCTGAAAGCGCCAGCCCGTGGCCAGCTGCACCAGTTCCAGGCCACCGTCGGCCCAATTGGCCTGCAAGGTTTCCAACAGCCCGCGCAAGGCGGTGTTGTCGAATTCCTCATCGTTGCCGAACAGCTTGCGCATGTCAGCCAGTTGCATCGGCTGCACGGCGCACAGAAGTGCGGTTTCCAGGACGCGTATTGCCTCGCTATCGTTCATCGACATTCATATTCAAAGTGGACCAACTTGCGTTGGATGGAAAATAAGGCTAATATTCTTTTCTCAGACGCGGGGTGGAGCAGTCTGGCAGCTCGTCGGGCTCATAACCCGAAGGTCGTAGGTTCAAATCCTGCCCCCGCAACCAAATTGATCAAGGCCTGGCATCTGCCGGGCCTTTTTCATTTCCGCTCGCGATACCGAGATCAGGCGGACGTAGGCGCGGATGCAAGCATGGACGCCAGCGGCGCGGACGCAAACACAGATGCAGGCACACACCCCCGCGACAGCCACAGCGGAACGCCCCGCCAGATCGGCGATTCCGCGAATGACTGCGTAGGTTTGCGACATACTCAAGAGACGTTCCTGTATTGGCACCCGGCCACCCTGCTCACGACGGATATGCCAAATATCCGCACACTCGGGCTGGAGCAATGCGTGTGCGCAGCCCTGCTGCGGCAAACGCTTAATCAAATTCCGGAAAAGCGGGCATATAAAGCCCACGCAGCCTGCGGACACTCCGGCAATCCGGAGCCATACGCCGCGGCGATCGATAATCAAGGACCCGATACGTCAGGCATCGGACGGCCGACGAAATCCTGCGCCGAAAACCGGAACCCCGATGCGCTCCCTCCGCACGGACGGCATTCCGTTCCGCGCCGCTACGGCCACCCATCTGGCCGCGCCCGTGATTTTTGGACGTTTTCTAAGACTATATCCTAGCGAACATTGGCCCTGCCGCAAATCGTGATCCGGAATCGTGTTCCGCCACGCCGCGCAAGGCGCTCAGGCGGGCAAATTATACCGCCATATATCTCGCCCTCAAGCGCCGGCCGGCTTATCCCAAGGCGCCGGCCCCAGTCGTTCCACCAGAAAATCCAGCATGGACCGCAGCACCAGCGGCATCTGCCGGCGCGACACATAGACGCCGTAGATGCCCAATTCCTGCGGCCTGGCCTGGGGCAGAATGACCCGCAACTGGCCGGAAGCGATGTATTCGGCCGCGTAGTAGGTCGGCAACATCGCGATCCCTGCCCCCTCCAGTGCGGCGCGCAACAGAACCGACACCTCGTTGGCGCTGATATTTCCGTCCACCGGCACATCGACGGGCTCGCCGTCGCGCTCGAAGCGCCAGAGGCTCTTGCCGAAGTAGGAATGCGTCAGGCAGTTGCGCAGGGACAGGTCCTCGATCCGTGCCGGCTCCCCTTCCCGCTCCAGGTATTCCGGAGAGGCGCACACCACCGAGCGGCAGACGGCCAGCTTGCGGGCGATGAGATTGGGATCCAGGTCATTGGTGATGCGCACGGCCAGGTCCACCCGCTCTTCGACCAGGTTGACTGCGCGCTCGACCAGCATCAGGTCCACCGATGTGCCCGGATGCAGCTTGACGTAGTCGGCGACGATGCCCGCCAGGTGACGCGAACCGAACGACATGCTGGTCGTGATCCGCAACAGCCCCTTGGGCGTATCGTCGGGCGTGGATACGGCGCTGCGCAGATCCCCCACCATGTCCAGCATCTGCCGGCAACGCGGCAGCGTTTCGGCGCCGGCGGGCGTCAGGCTGAGCCGGCGGGTCGTGCGGTGCAACAGCCGCACGCCAACCCACTGCTCCATTTCGGCGAGATACCGCGACACCATGGCCCTGGACATGTCCAAATGCACGGCCGCCGCCGACAAGCTCCCTCTGTCGGCGACCTCGACAAACACCTGCATGGCTTTCAAGCGATCCATGATTGTCTCGAATCGTGCATAAGACGGTTCCGTTTATACCGTATTTCCATGCATTTTCCGTACATGCGATATGGCAAAGGGTGCGATTCGCGCACCGACCGTCTCATGCGGGCAACTGGCCCAGGGCGCGCCGCAGGCAGGCCTGCACCTCGGCCGCGTCCGGTCCGCGCAGGATGCACACCAGGCGGGACGCCCGCTCGTCCGACGGCCACTGCGGCAGCGTCCGCAAGGGGTACAGCTCGCCATGCACGCCGTGCACCTCGCAAGGCAGCGTCTCGCCTTCGAAACAGACCAGCCCCTTCAGGCGCAACAGGCCTTGCCCATACCGCTCCTGGACCAGCGAGATGCCCGCCAGGAAGGCCGCACGACCAATGGGTGCATCCAGCGTCAGGCTGAAGCTGGACACCATGCCATGCCTGCCCGCCACCGGCTGCGCGAACGCCCGCAACCAGTTCGACAGCTCCACCCGCCGCGTCGCGGCATCCGGCCAGCCCGCCAGCGCCTCGACCAACGGTGAGTCCTGCCGCTGCACGCAGCGCCTTGCACCCGGATTGACGGCCTCGACCTGCCGTTGCAGGGACTGCAACGAGGCATCCTCGGCCAGGTCGGCCTTGCTGAACACGACGGTGTCCGCCAGGGCCAGCTGACGGGCCGCCTCGGGCTGTTCCGCCAACTGCCCCGCGCCATGCTGCGCATCCACGACCACAATGGCGCCGCGATAGGCATAGCGCTCGGCCAGGAAGCGATCATGCTTCAGCGTGAACAACACGGGCGCCGGGTCGGCCAGGCCGCTGGTCTCGATGAGCACGCGGCGAAATGGCTTGATCTGCCGGCGCAACGCCAGCATGAACAAGTCCCGCAACGCATCGACCACCGCGCCGCTGACCGCGCAGCACAGGCAGCCGCCTTCGACCAGCATGATGTTGTCCTGGGCCAGGCGCACCAGGTGATGGTCCACGCCCACGTCGCCATACTCGTTGACGATCACCACCGCGTCCGAATACGCCGGTTCCTGCAGCAGGCGGTTGAGCAGCGTCGTCTTGCCGCTGCCTAGAAACCCGGACAGCACGGTCACGCCGATGCGTTTTTCTTCGTCCATGAACCTCGATTCCACCCGCAGCATCCGCCGCATTCACGCCCCGACTCAATCGCCGGACGCCTGCGCCGGCCCCCAGACGGGAAACGGATCCGGCAAGGCGCGCAATTCTTCCACAGGCAGGGCCAGTTCGTCCTGCGTCATCAGGCAGGCATGCAAACCTGCCCGCAAGGCGCTTTCGTCCATGCCGATGCCGATCAGCACCAGCTCCTGGCACCTGTCGCCATAGACCGGATCCCAATCCGCCACGATCTGCGCGCGCGCCTCTGCCTCCTGCGGCCATCGCTCGCGCGGCAACGCCGCCCACCAGTAGCCCGCCGCGCCGTGCCGCGAGACCGGCCCGGCCTGCGACCATGATGCGGCAAACGCGGGACGCGTCGCAAGCCAGAAATAGCCCTTGGAGCGCATCACGCCCGGCCACTCCTGGCGCATCCAGTCCCACAGGCGCTGCAGATGGAAGGGTCGCCGCGCGCGAAAGACGAAACTGCCGATGCCGTACTGCTCGCTCTCGGGCACATGCTCGCCGCGCAACGCCTTGAGCCAGCCCGGCGCCTGCGCGGCCGCCTCGAAATCGAAACGCCCCGTATCCAGCACCTTGGCCAGCGGGACGCTGCCGAACTCGCTGCGCACGATATCCGCCCTTGGATTGAGCTTGCGCAGCATCGCCTCCAGCCGGCCCAGCTCCTGCCCGGAAAGCAGGTCGATCTTGTTCAGCACCATCACATCGCAGAACTCGACCTGTTCGATCAGCAGGTCCACAACCGTGCGCTCATCTTCCTCGCCCAGCGTCTCGCCGCGCGCGGCCAGGCGGTCCTCGCTGGCGTAGTCGCGCAGGAAGTTGAAGGCATCGACCACCGTCACCATGGTGTCCAGCCGCGCCACGTCCGACAAGCTGGCGCCGTCCTCGTCGCGGAACGTGAAAGTCTCGGCCACCGGCAGCGGCTCCGAGATGCCGGTGGACTCGATCAACAGATAGTCAAAGCGCCGCTCGGCGGCCAGCCGCCCGATCTCCAGGAGCAAGTCCTCGCGCAGCGTGCAGCAGATACAGCCGTTGTTCATCTCGACCAGTCGCTCCTCCGAACGCGACAGGGACGCCCCGCCGTCGCGGACCAGCCTCGCATCGATATTGACTTCCGACATGTCGTTCACGATGACCGCCACCCGCAGCCCGTCGCGGTTGTTCAGCACATGGTTGAGCAAGGTGGTCTTGCCCGCCCCCAGGAAACCGGACAACACCGTCACCGGCAGACGCCGGTCCCGCGCCAGCCCTTCATCTTCCATTCTCACCGTCGCCATCACACGCCCCTCATCCAAAAATGAAATGTTATTACATAACTAAATCTGGAGATAGGAAGGGCTCATGACGAGCCAAACAACACCTGCGCGCTCCGCACGAATGGCGCAAGAAGGGAGCGGCGCGAAATTCGTCCAGGGCCTCGCCGGACCAGCGCGACAGAGTTGAACAGGAAGGATGGGAAGACGACCGCTTGCGCGCGCTCGCAGCCGCGAAAGCCACTCAGAAGCACTCGGGTGTGGCCGCCCGCGCACAGCGCGCCAAGTCAACGAGGGCGCGGCTGCAAAGCAACCAGGGGGGCATACGAAATCGGGCGCCCGGAAAGCCAAAAGGGCCACTCACTTGCGTGAGTGGCCCCAAAATTCTTTGGCTCCCCGAGCTGGGCTCGAACCAGCGACCTGCGGATTAACAGTCCGTCGCTCTACCGACTGAGCTATCGGGGAACTGCTAAGAAACGAGATTATGAACGAAAATTTTGAAGTATGCAAACGCCGGTTTTTTTGCCAGAAAACGCGTCTCTTGTTTCCCATTGCAAAAAAACTCTGATATGATTTCGGTCTTTCCAGATCAGGCCCTAAAAATCCCGATCCTGGAAGGAACAAAAGAGCAAGTAGATTTTTTTGCCCGCCACGGGAGTCATTCCAAGGCATCAGGCAAATGGTCTTGCCGGCATAGCTCAGTTGGTAGAGCAGCGCATTCGTAATGCGAAGGTCGTAGGTTCGACTCCTATTGCCGGCACCAGAATTCCAGGAAAAAGCAGCCGCCAGGCTGCTTTTTTCGTTTCCGGTCCCTGCACCGCCGCCAGCGCGCCCTTGCCCGCGCCACCGCCCGCCCGAGGGTTCCCACCGCAGCCCCTCCCTTACCCAAACGCCGCAACAATGCAGCCACCGCGCTGCAGGGAACTCGGGCACGATCCCGCGCATCCAATCTGCTGGACTCCTTTCCGCCACACACCGCCCATGCGCATCCTGCTTGTCGAAGACGACACCATGATCGGCGAAAGCGTGCTCGACTGCCTGCGCGCCGAACACTACGCGGCCGACTGGGTCAAGGACGGCAACGCCGCCGACCTGGCCCTGCGCACCGGCCCCTATGACCTGATCCTGCTGGACCTCGGCCTGCCTCGGCGCGACGGCCTGACGCTGCTGCGCGAACTGCGCGCCCGCAAGGACCGCACGCCGGTCCTGATCGCCACCGCGCGCGACGCCGTCAGCGACCGCATTGCGGGGCTGGACGCCGGCGCGGACGACTACATCGTCAAACCCTATGACGTGGACGAGCTGCTGGCCCGCATGCGCGCGCTGATCCGACGCAGCGCCGGGCGCGCCGAGCCCGTCTATGAGCACGAAGGCGTGAGCATCGACCCGCAATCGCGCGAAGTCACTGTCAACGGCGCGCCCGTCACGTTGACCGCGCGCGAATGGGCCGTGCTGGAGCCGCTGATCGCCCGCCCGGGCATGATCTATTCGCGCGCCCAGCTCGAGGAAAAGCTCTACAGCTGGAAGGACAGCGTCAGCAGCAACGCCGTCGAGGTATATATTCATGGCCTGCGCAAGAAACTGGGTCAGGACCTGATCCAGAACGTCAGGGGCGTCGGCTATGTCATACCCAAAACATGAGCATTCCGCTTAGCTATTCGCTGCGGGCCAGGCTGCTGTTCTTCCTGCTCGCCGCCATCGTGGTCGGCGCGCTGGTGCAGGGCACGATCGCCTACCGCAGCACCTTGCAGCAGGCCGACGATATCTTCGATTCGCTGCTGCAGCGGACCGCGCTGTCGCTGGGCACCGGCGACGGCCTGCTCAGCACCGGCCCGACGCATGCGCGCGGCGCCGGCACGCCCTTCGCCGACGATCTCATCATCCAGATCTGGACGCCCGACGGGCTGCGCGTCTTCAACTCCCGTTCGCGGCAGCCGCTGCCGGACCAGATCGTGCTGGGCTTCTCCGACGCCAAGGTCGAAGGCAGCACCTACCGCGTCTATTCGCTGGCCACGCCATTCCAGGTGATCCAGGTGGCGCAGGACATGGGCGTGCGCACGCACATGGCGCGTTCCCTGGCGCTGCGCACCATCGCGCCGATCGCCGCGGCCGCGCCGCTGCTGATGCTGGTCATCTGGTGCGTGGTCAGCTGGTCGCTGCGGCCCGTGAAGCGGGCGCGCGCGCAGGTGGCCGCGCGCCAGCCCGAAGACCTGTCGCCCGTCAGCACCGACGACGTGCCGGACGAGATCCGCCCGCTGCTGCAGGAACTGAACCTGCTGCTGGAGCGCATGCGCGGCGCCTTCGCGCTGCAAAAGCAATTCGTCGGCGATGCCGCGCACGAGCTGCGCTCGCCGCTGGCGGCGCTGCGCCTGCAGTCGCAGGCCTTGCAGCGCGCGCACGACCCCGAGTCCCGCCGCGTGGCCGAACAGCGCCTGACGGCCGGGATCGATCGCGCCACCCGACTGATCGAACAGCTGCTGTCGCTGGCCCGGCATGAAGGCGCGGCCGAGCGCCCGGCGCCGGACAGCGTCGACCTGGACGACGTCATCCGGCAGGCCGTGTCCGAAACGCTGCAGGATGCCAACGCGAAATCCATCGCGCTCGCCATGCACGCGCCGGCGCCAGTTCAGGTCCGCGGCCATCGCGAAGACCTGGTGCTGCTGATCCGCAACCTGCTGGACAACGCGATCAAGTATTCGCCGCCCGGTTCGCGCATCGATCTCGGGCTGGCCGCGCCGGACGGCCGCGCCTCGCTCACGGTCGATGACCAGGGCCCCGGCATCGCGCCGGCCGAACGCGCGCGCGTCTTCGACCGCTTCTACCGCGCCGAGGGCAACAGCCAGCACGGCAGCGGCCTGGGCCTGGCGATCGCCCGCTCGATCGCCGAAGGCCACGATGCCTCGATCGTCCTGGAAGACGCGCCCGGCGGCCAGGGCCTGCGCGCGCGGGTGGATTTTCCCGCCGCCTGACCCCAATCGCGCCACGGCGCCCGGCCCCGCCGTTCCAGCCTTAAGATTCCCCTAAGCCTCAGGCCCGAACATGGCTCCATGTCCTTCAACATGAACGCAGGAGCCGACATGAAGACCACGCTACTCAAACCCTCGCGCCTCGCGCTGGCGCTGCTGGCCGCGGGCACGATCGGCGGCGCGGGCGCCGCCGCCACGCTGGGCGCGATGACGCCGGCCGTCGCCGCCCCGGCGCCCGCCGCATCCGCCCCCATCGCGCCGTCCAGCCCGCCGAATTTCGCGCAGATCACCCGCGACTACGGCCCCGCCGTGGTCAACATCAGCGTCAGCGGCACGCGCAAGGTCTCGGTCATGGACGACGATGACCCCTTCGCCCAGTTCTTCGGCCAGATCCCCGGCGCGCGCGGCCGCATGCCGGCGCGCGAAGTGCCGATGCGCGGCGAGGGCTCGGGCTTCATCATCAACAGCGACGGCCTGATCCTGACCAACGCCCACGTCGTGCAGGACGCCAAGGAAGTCACGGTCAAGCTGACCGACCGCCGCGAATACCAGGCCAAGGTGCTCGGCGCCGACCCGCAGACCGACGTGGCCGTGCTCAAGATCGAGGCGAAGAACCTGCCGGTGGTGAAGGCCGGCGACGTCAACCAGCTGCAGGTCGGCGAATGGGTGCTGGCCATCGGCTCGCCCTACGGCCTGGAAAACACGGCGACCGCCGGCATCGTCAGCGCCAAGGGCCGCTCGCTGCCGGACGACACTTCGGTGCCGTTCATCCAGACCGACGTGGCCGTCAACCCCGGCAACTCGGGCGGGCCGCTGTTCAATGATCGCGGCGAAGTGGTGGGCATCAACTCGCAGATCTACAGCCGCACGGGCGGCTTCCAGGGCCTGTCCTTCTCGATCCCGATCGATGTGGCCTACAAGATCAAGGACCAGATCCTCGAGCACGGCAAGGTCCGGCACGCGCGGCTGGGCGTGACGGTGCAGGAAGTGAATCAGGACCTGGCCAATTCGTTCAAGCTCGACACGCCCGCGGGCGCGCTGGTCGCCAGCGTCGAAAAGGGCAGCGCCGCCGAACGCGCCGGCCTGCAGCCGGGCGATGTGGTGCGGCAGATCAACGGCAAGACCATCGTGTCGTCCGGCGACCTGGCGTCGATGATCACGCTGGCCTCGCCCGGCGACAAGCTCAAGCTGGATGTCTGGCGCAACGGCTCGCCCAAGGAACTGAGCGCCACGCTGGGCGGCGTGCCGAAGGACAAGGCGACCGCGTCGTCCGACACCCGGGAAGTCCAGCGCGGACAACTGGGCCTGGCGTTGCGTCCGCTCAGTCCGCAGGAGCAGCGCCAGGCCGGCGCCGAGGGCCTGCTCATCGAGCAGTCCGCCGGCCCCGCCGCCAAGGCCGGCATACAGCCGGGCGACGTGCTGTTGTCGCTGAACGGGGTGCCGGTACACGACATCGGGCAGGTCAAGGCGGAACTCGCCAAGGCCGGCAAGACCGTCGCGCTGCTGGTGCAGCGCGGTGACGACAAGATCTTCGTGCCGGTGCGGATCGGCTGATCCGCGCGCGCTTACTCCGCGTCGGGCTGCTTGCCCGGCGCGGCGGCATCGAAGGCCGGCAGCTCGCGGCAGGCCGCGTCGATGCGCACGACCGTGGGCATGGCGGACAGGTCGCACTCCAGGCGGCGCGCGTTGGCCACCTGTGGCACCAGGCAGATATCGGCGATGGTGGGCGTGTCGCCATGGCAATAGCGGCCGGTGGCGGACGAGGCCGTCAATAGCGCCTCGAAGGCCTGCAGCCCCTGGTGCACCCAATGGCGGTACCAGGCGTTCTTGGCGTCTTCGTCCACGCCCAGCGTGTGCTTCAGGTACTTCAGCACGCGCAGATTGTTCAGCGGATGCGTGTCGCAGGCGATGCCCAGCGCCAGGTCCCGCACCCGCGCGCGGCCGATGGCGTCGGCCGGCAGCAGCGGCGTCTGCGGATGGGTTTCTTCCAGGTATTCGATGATGGCCAGCGACTGGCCGATGACCGCATCGCCGTCGATCAGCGTGGGCACCAGCGCCGTGGGATTGAGCTTGCGGTAGTCGGCCGACAACTGCTGGCCGCCATCCTTGAGCAGGTGCACCGGCACGTACTCATAGGACAGCCCCTTCAGGTTGAGCGCGATGCGCACGCGATAAGCCGCGGAACTGCGGAAGTAGCTGTACAACTGCATGTCTTCTCCTTGATTTCGCGCCGCGCGGGGCCTCCCCAGGCCCCGCCGCCGGCTTCTTATTCGAGCGGTTCGACCCGCGCCTTGCGCGACAGCCCCTTGGGCAGCGGAAAGGCCACGTTTTCCTCCAGGCCCGGCATGGTGCGGACCGACACCGCGCCCAGCTCCTTGACGCGCTCGATCACCTGTTGCACCAGGATTTCCGGCGCGGACGCGCCGGCCGTGACGCCGATGCGCTGGCGGCCGGCCAGCCATTCCGGCTGGATCGAGTGCGCGCCGTCGATCAGATACGAGGCCACGCCCTTGCGCTCGGCCACTTCGCGCAGACGGTTGGAGTTCGAGCTGTTCGGACTGCCGACCACCAGCACCAGATCGCAATCCGGCGCCAGGATCTTGACCGCGTCCTGGCGGTTCTGCGTGGCGTAGCAGATGTCGCTCTTCTTCGGTTCGACGATATTGGGAAAGCGCGCCTTGAGCGCCTGCGACACGGCGGCCGCATCGTCCACCGACAGCGTGGTCTGCGTGACATAGGCCAGGTTGTCGGGATCGGCCACCTGCAGGCCGGCCACGTCCTCGACGGTCTCGACCAGGTACATGCCGCCCTGCGCCTGCCCCAGCGTGCCCTCGACCTCAGGATGGCCCTTGTGGCCGATCATGATGATCTCGCGGCCGGCGGCGCGCATGCGGGAGACCTCGATATGCACCTTGGTCACCAGCGGGCAGGTGGCGTCGAACACCTGCAGGCCGCGGGCGTCGGCTTCGGCGCGCACGGCCTGCGACACGCCATGGGCCGAGAACACCACGATGGCGCCTGCGGGGGCGTCCTCGAGCTCGTCGATGAACACCGCGCCCTTGGCGCGCAGGTCTTCCACCACATAGCGGTTGTGGACGATCTCATGGCGCACGTAGATCGGCGCGCCATGCAGTTCCAGCGCGCGCTCGACGATGTCGATGGCGCGATCCACCCCGGCACAGAAGCCGCGCGGCTGCGCCAGCACGACCTCGGCGCCAGCGGCGGTAACGGGCTCGCTCATCACAGCACTCCCAACAGCGCCACGTCCACGCGCAGGCGCACGCCCGCGAGAGGATGGTTGAAATCGAACAGGGCGGACTCGTCGTTGATTTCCTTGAGCACGCCCGAATAGCGCCCGCCGTTCGGCGCGGCGAACTCGACCAGGTCGCCCGGCTCGAAGGCCGCGTCGGCGCCGGCGTGCTCGGCCAGCATCTTGCGGGTGACGCGCTGGATCAGCTCGGGATTGCGGTCGCCATAGGCGTCGACCGGCTCCAGCTCGAAGCCGAAGCGCTCGCCTTCGGCGCGACCGACCAGCGCGGCCTCCATGCCCGGGGCCCACTGGCCGCTGCCCATCTGCAGCGTCGCCGGACGGCCGTCGAAGGTGTCGGTGAAGACCGAATCCTTGCCTGGCCCGGAAGCCAGCGTAATCCGATAGTGCAGCGTCAGGTAGGAATCCGGACGGACAAAAACGTTCACTTCATTAGAGGCGATGCTCAAGATCTGCCACCGTATAGAAACATTGACCAAACCCTGATTTTAGAGCCTCTTATGAATTTGTCTGTCCGCCTGCCCGAACACGGGCGTCCCCGGGAACGGCTGCTGCGTCATGGGGCCTCCGCCCTGAGCGATGCCGAACTGCTGGCCATCGCCCTGCGCACGGGCCTGCCGGGCCTGGATGTGCTGAACCTGGGCAACCAGCTGCTCGACCGCTTTTCCGGCCTGCGCGGGCTATTGGGGGCCACACCGGAGGAACTGCTGGCCGTGCCCGGCCTGGGCGCGGCGAAAGCCTGCATGCTTGCCGCCGTCCTGGAGCTCGCGCGGCGGGCCATCGAGGAAGACCTCACCCGCGACACCGCCCTGGACCACCCCAGGCGCGTCAAGCAGTACTGCAAGACCACGCTGGGCCACCGGCGGATCGAGCACTGCGTCGGCCTCTACCTGGACAGCCAGCTGCGCCTGATCGCCAGCGGCGAACTCGCGCGCGGCACCCTGTCACAGGCCTCGGTCTATCCGCGCGAAGTCGTGCGCGAAGCGCTGCGCCACCATGCCGCCGCCGTGATCATCGCGCATAACCACCCTTCGGGCCTGGCCGAACCCAGCGCCGCCGACCAGGCCTTCACCCGGCACCTGAAGCAGGCGCTGGCGCTGGTGGACGTACGGCTGCTCGACCACCTGATCGTGGCGGGCAACAGCGTGGTATCCATGGCCGAATGCGGCGCGTTCTGACCCCTGCTCGCGGCCGGGGCTGCGCGGCGCGCCGGAATCCGTTAGACTCGCGTCCGCAAATGCTTTAGGCTTGAGCTAATTTCCGGCACCCCCTCGTTGCGCGCTCTCATGAAACGCCTGTGGGATATATCCCCGCCCGTCTCCGCGACCTCGCCCGTCTTTCCGGGCGACACGGCCTATACCCAGAAATGGAAGTGGTCGCTTGAGCCCGGCTGTCCGGTCAATGTCAGCGAGATCACCATGTCGCCGCACATCGGCGCGCATGCGGACGCCCCGCTGCACTACGCCAATGGCGCGCAAGCCATCGGCGCCGTCGCGCTGGAACCGTTCCTGGGCCCCTGCCGGGTGATCCACGCCATCGATTGCGGCCCGCTGATCCAGGTCGAGCACATCGCCCACGCCGTCGGCGGCCTGCCCCCGCGCGTGCTGGTGCGCACCGCCAAGCACGCGGCGCAGGACTGGTGGACCGACGATTTCTCCGCCTACGCTCCCCAAACCATTGAATGGCTGGCCGAACGCGGCGTCATGCTGATCGGGCTGGATACGCCCAGCATCGACCCCGCGTCCAGCAAGACCCTGGACAGCCATCACACCATCCTGCGGCACGACATCCGGGTACTGGAGAACCTGGTGCTCGACGACGTGCCGGAGGGCGATTACGAGTTGATCGCATTGCCGTTGGCTCTGGTCCAGGCCGATGCCAGCCCGGTGCGCGCCGTCTTGCGCGAACTGGGCTGATCCGCCAGCTTTTTCTATGAAGCAAGACCATGGGAAACCTACTCCATCCGCGCGCGGTGTCCGGCCGCGCCCGCCGGCGCGCCCCTGACTGGCGCAGCCTGCCCGCATCCGCCCGGCGCGCCGCGCCGCCCTGCCAGGGAGGCCACGCATGAGCGCCCCCCAACGCCCCGAAGACATCGTCCACCAGGAAAAGGCGCAGCTCGATTTCGCGCGCGACATGACCTACGGCGATTACCTGCACCTGGACGAACTGCTGGGCGCGCAGCACCCGCTGTCGCCCGAGCACAATGAAATGCTGTTCATCGTGCAGCACCAGTCCAGCGAACTCTGGATGAAGCTGATGCTGCACGAGCTGCGCGCCGCCGTGGGCTGCGTCGCGTCCGACCAGCTGCAGCCGGCCTTCAAGATGCTGGCCCGCGTCAGCAAGATCATGGAGCAGCTGGTCCACGCCTGGGACGTGCTGGCCACCATGACGCCGCCCGAGTATTCGGCGCTGCGCCCGTACCTGGCGCGTTCCAGCGGCTTCCAGAGCTACCAGTACCGCCAGATCGAGTTCCTGCTGGGCAACAAGAACGCGGCCATGCTCAAGCCCCACGCGCACCGCGAGGACCTGCTGGCCCAGGTGCGCCAGGCTTACGAGACGCCCTCGCTGTACGACGAGTCGCTGCGCCTGCTGGCCCGTCGCGGGCTGGACGTGCCGGCCGAATTGTTGCAGCGCGACTGGACCCAGCCCTACCAGGCCTCGGCCGGCGTCGAACAGGCCTGGCTGACGGTCTATCGGGATACGGACCGCTACTGGGACCTGTACCAGCTGGGCGAAAAGCTGACAGACCTGGAAGACGCGTTCCGCCTGTGGCGTTTCCGCCACGTCACGACAGTCGAACGGGTCATCGGTTTCAAGCGCGGCACCGGCGGCACGTCGGGCGTGGACTACCTGCGCAAGATGCTGGAAGTGGTGCTGTTCCCCGAGATCTGGAAGCTGCGCACGGACCTCTGAGCGGCGATCTGCCCGCCTTGAATCCGTCCCCTTATAGGGCGCCAGACCGCGCCCGCGCCGCTTTCGAGCTGGCGCGGGCCGGAAATCACATGCTAGAATGCGGGGTTACTTTTCGGATACGTGGCTGAACGTGCGCCTGGCAGTCATTGCGGCGCTTCGGCTGGCGACCCTAACTCTTGAAAGCGGCTCACGCGAGCCCTAGGAAAGCACCATGAAAGAAGGCATTCACCCCGACTACCGCGAAGTCGTTTTCGCCGACCTGCAAACGGGCAGCAAGTTCATCACCCGTTCGACGGTGCACACCCGCGAAACGATCGAGCTGGACGGCAAGACCTACCCGCTCTTCAAGTGCGACGTGACGTCCGAATCGCACCCGTTCTACACGGGCGCCCAGACCCGCATCGTCGAAACCGGCCGCGTGGAAAAGTTCCGCGCCCGCTTCGCGCGCACCGCAGGCACGGTCAAGTCCGCTTCCTGATTCTGTCGCTCCCGTCCCGGGAGCCACAGCGAAAAAGGCAGCCTTCGGGCTGCTTTTTTTTCTCCCGCCCGGCTCGGCCGCCATTGAAAGGCTGGCGCTTGCCCGCCACTCGGTTACAGTAACGCCCGTGTCCCCACTTTCGATTTCCACCCCGGCCCGGCTGACGTCCGTGGCCACCGCAAAACTGCCAAGGCTGGTATTGCTCGGCCTGGCGCTGGCCTATATCGTGGCCGGCCTGTTCATGCGCGACCCCTGGAAAACGGACGACGCGGTTGGCCTGGCCACCATGATCACCGCCATACGCGAAGGCGGCATCACCTGGCTGCTGCCGCAGGTCGGGCATCTGGCCCACGCCGAGGAAGGCCCGCTGATCACCTGGGTCGGCGCGATCTCGATCTGGATCTTCGGTCCGTTCATCGGCGACATCACCGCAGGCCGCCTGCCCAACCTGCTCTGGTTCGGCATCACCGCGTCCAGCGTCTGGTACGGCACCTATCTGTTGGGCCGCCGTTCGGAGGCGCAGCCGCTGGCCCTGCCCTTTGGCGGCGAACCACCGCCGCGCGACTACGGCCGCATGCTCGCCGACGCCGCCCTGCTGCTGCTGCTGGCCACCGTCGGCATCCTGCAGCGCACGCACGAAACCACCGTCATCCCCGCCATCATGGCCTGCCAGGCGCTGGCGTTCTATTCGCTGGCGCGCAGCATCGACCGCCCGCTGACCGGCGCGACCACGCTGGCCATCGCGCTGGCGGCCAGCTTCCTCACGCGCGGGTGGATCGGCGCGATTCCGATCATGGCCGGCGCGCTGCTGACCTTCTATCCACGCAGCCAATTGTGGCGTTGCAAGCGCTGGCTGCCCTGGATTGTCCTGCTGACCGCGGCGCTGATCCTGGCCTGGTGGATCCCCGCCACGCAGGGCAGCGAATACTGGATCCGCAACTGGAAGATCTGGAACCTGTCCTCCTTCGCCGGCCCCGACCTGCCCGACATGGGCCGCACGCTGCGCGACCTGCCCTGGTATCTGTGGCCCGCCTGGCCGCTCGCCCTGCTGGCGGTCTGGCGCTGGCGCGCCTGGATCTACGCGCCGCATATCTGGGTGCCGCTGATGCTGCTGATCAGCTCGGCCCTGATGCTGTTCGGGCTGGCCGAGCCGTCCGATTCGGAATACGCACTGCTGGCCGTGCCTTGCGCCGTGCTGGGCGCGTTCTCGCTGCCGACCCTGCGCCGCGGCGTGGTGAACACGCTGGACTGGTTCGCCGTCATGTGCTTTTCGCTGACGGTGGCCACGGCCTGGCTGGGCTGGGTCGCGGTGAACTTCCAATGGCCCGCCCAGATGTCGCGCAACATCGGCCGCCACACCGCCGGCTATGAACCGTCGATTTCGTGGGTCGCCTTCGGCTTGGCGCTGCTGGTCACGATCGGCTGGGTGGCGCTGGTGGTCTGGCGCCTGCGCGTCAAGCCGCAGGCGCTGTGGCGCGGCACGGTGCTGTCCGCCGGCGGCCTGACCGCCACCTGGATCCTGCTGGTCCTGCTGTGGCAGCCCGCCGTCGACTACGCGCGCAGCTACCGCACCATGTCCGGCCAACTGGCCCAGGCGCTGGAGCAGAACCTGCGTCCCGGCGAATGCGTGCGCGGGCTGAGCCTGGGCAGCGGCCAGCGCGCCTCGTTCCTGATCTTCAACAATCTGACGTTCACGTTCGATTCCAAGTGCACGGTGGTGCTGCAACAGACCACCAACCAGAGCCTGCGCGACAACACCGCGGCCTACAGCGACGGCGCCGAGGTGCTGTGGCAAGGCGGCCGCCGCGCCGACCGCCACGAAGTGTTCCGCCTGCTGCGCGTCACGCCCAACCGATGACGCCCGCTCACCAGGGGCCCCCGGGCTTTGGCGCCACGCTGCGCGGCATCGCCCGGCAGGCCTGGCCCGTGCTGGTCAGCCAATGGGCTGGCATCTCGTTCGGCGTGCTGGACACCGCCATGACCGGCCACGCCAGCCCCTCCGACCTGGCGGCGATGGCGCTGTCGGCCTCGATCTACATCACCATCTTCGTCGGCCTGATGGGCGTGGTGCATGCGCTGATTCCCATCCTGGCCCAGCACTTCGGCGCCGGCAACAACGCCGAGGTCGGCCGCAGCTGGGGCCAGGGCGTCTGGCTGGCGCTGGGCCTGTCCGTCGTGGGCGCGATCCTGATGCTGTTCCCCGATGTCTGGCTGTCCATGTCGGGCGACGTCGCGCCCGACGTGCGCGAGCGCATCGCCTCCTATTTGCGCGCCCTGGTGCTGGCGATGCCCGCGGCGCTGGTGTTCCGCACCATCTACGCGCTGGGCACCGCGGTGTCGCGCCCCAAGCTGGTGATGGCGATCAACCTGGCCGCCATCGGCGTCAAGGCGCTGCTCAATTGGGTATTCATCTACGGCAAGCTGGGCCTGCCCGCCATGGGCGCGACCGGCGCCGGCATGGCCACGGCCGTGGTTTCCTGGATCAGCCTCGGCCTGGGCTTGTGGGTCATCACGCACGACCGCTACTACCGCCGCTTCCAGCTGCGCGTCGGCAAGCCGGACTGGAAGTCGCTGAAGGAACTGCTGCGGTTGGGCATCCCGATGGGCGGCTCCTATCTGGTGGAGGTCTCGGCCTTTACCTTCATGGCGCTGCTGGTGGCCCGCGAAGGCACGCTGGTGACTGGCGGGCACCAGATCATGTCCAACCTGGCCGCGCTGTGCTACATGATGCCGATGGCGCTGGGCGTGGCCACGGCGGCGCTGACCGCGCAGGCCATCGGCGCGGGCAAGCTGGACCAGGCGCATCGCATCGGCATGGCCGGCCTGACGCTCGGCCTGATGGGCGCCCTGCTCACCGCCGCGGTACTGCTCATCGGCCGCCCGCTGATCCTGGCCGCCTACACCGACAAGGCCGAAGTGGCCGCGGTGGCCGCCACGCTGCTGGCCGTGCTGCCGCTGTTCCACCTGTTCGATTCCATGCAGTGCATCAACTCCTACCTGCTGCGCGCCTACAAGATCGCCGTGGTGCCGCTGCTGCTGCAAACGGTGGCGCTGGCCGGCGTCGGCCTGGTGGGCGGCTGGTGGTTCGGCTTCGGCCCCGGCAAGGGCGGGCTGGACTGGCTGCGCCTGACCCTCGCGCCCGGATCACCCCAGGGCGCCGGCACGATGTGGTTGATGGCGATGGCCGGACTGGCGCTGTCGGCCGCGCTGCTGCATTACTGGTATCGCCGCGTCGTGCGCCAGGCCGCCCTTGAAGCCGGCCGCGCCTGACGCGCGTATCCTCTCGCCCGAAAAAAAAGAGCAGCCCTGAGGGGCTGCTCTTTTCCTTGCCCAACCGGAAGGCGCCGGCCGGACCGGCCCGGATACACGCCAGGCCTGATGCGCCCTACTTCGGACGCTTGTCGATCACGCGGCGCGCCTTGCCGGTCAACGTGCGCTCGACATGGCCCGCGTCCGACACCTGGATGCGCGCGCTGACGCCGATGTGCGTCTTGACCGCGTGCTGCAGTTGCTTGCCCAGAGCTGCGCGGTCCGCGTCGGAGAGCGTAGAGAACTCGGCGCGCACCTCGGTCAGGATTTCCAGCTCGTCCATATTGCCGGTACGCGACAGCACCAGCTGGTAGTGCGGCGCCAGCTGGGCGATCTTCAGGACCAGTTCCTCGACCTGCGTCGGGAACATGTTCACGCCGCGCACGATCAGCATGTCGTCGCTGCGGCCGGTGATCTTGCCGATGCGGCGCATGCTGCGCGCGGTGGGCGGCAACAGGCGGGTCAGGTCGCGCGTGCGGTAGCGCACGATGGGCATGGCTTCCTTGGTCAGCGAGGTGAACACCAGCTCGCCCGGCTCGCCATCGGCCACCGGCTCGCCGGTGTCGGGGTTGATGATCTCGGCATAGAAGTGGTCTTCCCAGACGACCGGGCCATCCTTGGTCTCGACGCATTCGCTGGCCACGCCCGGACCCATCACTTCCGACAGGCCGTAGATGTCCACCGCGTCGATGCCGGCTTCGGCCTCGATGTCGGCGCGCATCTGGCCGGTCCAGGGCTCGGCGCCGAAGATGCCGATGCGCAGCGAACTTTGACGCGGATCAATCCCCTGGCGACGCTGTTCCTCCAGAATATTGCAGAAGTAGGACGGCGTGACCATGATGATGTCCGGACGGAAATCATTGATCAGCTGGACCTGCTTTTCGGTCTGTCCGCCGGACATGGGAATGACGGTGCAGCCCAGGCGCTCGGCGCCGTAGTGCGCGCCCAGTCCGCCCGTGAACAGTCCGTAGCCGTAGGCCACGTGCACGGTGTCGCCCGGCTTGCCGCCGGCGGCGCGGATCGAGCGCGCCACCAGGTTGGCCCAGTTGTCCAGGTCGCCCTTGGTGTAGCCCACCACGGTCGGCTTGCCGGTGGTGCCGCTGGACGCGTGGATGCGCGAGATCCGCTCGCGCGGCACGGCGAACATGCCGAAAGGGTAGTTCTCGCGCAGTTCCTTCTTCGTGGTGAAGGGGAACTTGGAAATATCGGACAGCTGCTTCAGGTCGTCCGGATGCACGCCGGCCTCGTCGAAGGCCTGCTTGTAGTGCGGCACGTTGTCGTAGGCGTGCTTGAGCGTCCACTTCAGGCGCTCGAGCTGCAAGGCGCGCAGTTCGTCGATGCTGGCATGCTCGATGGGGTCCAGCCCCGGCTTGCTCATGGTGTTGGACATGGTATCTCTCTCCTGGAATGCTCTCTTGACGGCAGCGGACGGCACCGCGGGCGCCATGCGCGCCCGCTTCCGGCCCGGCCGGCGTCTTGTGATCGGTAGTCTGTGATCGGATAAAGGGAAATCTCGCTCAGGCGTCGGCAGGCACTCCAACGATCTGGCCTTTGATCCGATAGGACCGGCCACGGAAAATGGCCACGTTGCGGCCGTCCTGGTTGGTGACGGTCACGTCGTAGACGCCGGTGCGCCCGGCCAGCGAGCGTTCCTGGGCGACCGCCGTCAACTGGTCGCCCTCGAAACCGGGCGCCAGGAAGTCGATGGTGCAGCCCGACGCCACGGTGCTGACGTTGCGCGAATTGCAGGAGAAAGCGAAAGCGCTGTCGGCCAGGGCGAAGATGAAGCCGCCATGGCAGGTCTTGTGGCCGTTGAGCATGTCGGGCCGCACGCGCATGGTCAGGCGCGCATAGCCGGGCGCCATTTCCTCGACCTTCATATCCAGGCCCTGCGAGGCCGCGTCGCCGGCGTACATCACGGCGCCGACGGCCTGCGCCAGTTCCTGGGGATCGGACGGCACATCGAGCTGGGGAACGTGCGTGCTCATCATTGCCCCTTGAACTGCGGTTCGCGCTTGTCGAGAAAGGCGGCCACGCCCTCGGCGTAATCGGCGCTGCGGCCCAGCTCGCGCATCATGTCGCGCTCCAGGTCCAGTTGCGTCGCCAGGTCGTTGGCCAGGCTGGCCTGCAGGGCGCGCTTGGTGAACGCCAGGCCCTTGGTCGGCGCCTTGGCGAAATGCTGCGCCAGCCGCTCCAGCGTGGCGTCGAACTCGGCATCGGCCACGCATTGCCAGATCAGGCCCCAGTCCTGCGCCTGCTTCGCGCTGAGCTTGTCGCCCAGCAGCGCCAGGCCCGCCGCGCGCGCGCGGCCGACCAGGCGCGGCAGCACGAAGGTGCCGCCGGTGTCGGGGATCAGTCCGAGCTTGCAGAAGGACTGGATGAAGCTGGCCGATTCCTTGGCGATGACGATGTCGCCGGCGAAAGCCAGATTGGCGCCCGCCCCCGCCGCCACGCCATTCACCCCCACCACCACCGGCATGGGCAGCGCGTTGATGCGGCGGACCAGCGGACCGTAGAACTTGTCGACGGTCTCGCCCAGATCCGGCGGCGTGCCATCGGCCGCGGGCCGGCGCTCGCTCAGATCCTGCCCGGCGCAGAAACCGCGGCCGGCGCCGGTCAGCACCAGCACGCGCGCGCCTTCGTTCTCCACCCGCGTCATCGCATCGGCCACTTCGCCGTGCATGTTGGCGGTGAAGCTGTTCAGCTTGTCCGGGCGATTCAGCGTCAGGCGCGCAATGCCGCCAGACAGATCGAATTGAATATCTTGATAGCTCATGTCAGTCATCCATAGCGCCGGGCGCCATCGCAGCGAGGTCTCACACAATCGGGGCCGCACGGATCCGGCTCTGCCGGTCCGTAGCGGCGCCCCCTGGGGGGAAACGCGCAGCGCTTCGGGGGGGTCACACGTGTTTTCTAGTCTGGACCACGCGGAAGCGGTTGGCGACGAAGGCCGAGTCCGACAGCGCGGCATTGGCGGCGGGGTTGGCGCCGGTGCCGTGGAAATCGCTGAAGGCCGCGGTCTGGTTGACGAACACCGCGCCCGTCAGGTTCAGCGACAGGGCCACGCCCGACACTTCGGCCGCGTCCTGGATGCGCTCGGCGACGGCGTCGTCGGTGGTGTAGGCCGACAGCGACAGGGCGCCATGGCGGATCACGCTGTCGCGCGCCAGCTGGATGCTGTGCTCGGTGGAATCGGTGGCCACCACGAAGGCGATGGGACCGAACCACTCCTGGCCGATGGCCGGATTGCCGGCCTGGGCGGACAGCAGCAGCGGCGTGCGCACGCGAGCGTTCTCGAATTGCGGGTGGACCAGCGGCTTGCTATCGGCCAGCACCGGCAGGCCCAGCGCGCGGGCCTTCTCGATGCGCTCGACCACGCCTTCGTTCTGGATCGCGCCGGTCAGCTCGACCGCGCGGGCGGCGTCGGCGGTGGTCTTTTCCAGCGCGGCGGCCAGGGCGCCCGCGACCTCGTCGAAGCTGACGCGGCCTTCCGGCGTCTGGATGCCGTCGCGCGGCACGTAGATGTTCTGCGGCGCCGTGCACATCTGGCCCGAGTACAGGGCCAGCGAGAATGCCAGGTTGCGCGCCACGCCCTTCAGGTCGCTGGCCGAGTCGATGATGACCTGGTTGACGCCGGCCTTCTCGGTGTAGACCAGGGCCTGGCGGGCGTTGTCTTCCAGCCAGTTGCCGTTGGCGCTGCTGCCGGTGAAGTCGACGATCTTGACGGCGGGATCCAGCGCCAGCTGCTGCGCGGTGTCATCGCCAGCGGCATGCGCGGCCAGCAGCACCACGTTGGGATCGAAGCCCGCTTCGGCCAGCACTTCGCGCGCCACCTTCACGGTGATGGCCAGCGGCAGGATCGCGCCCGGATGCGGCTTGACGATGACGGTGTTGCCCGTGGCCAGGCTGGCGAACAGGCCGGGATAGCCGTTCCAGGTCGGGAAGGTGGAGCAGCCGATCACCAGCGCCACGCCGCGCGGCACCACGGTGAAGTGCTTTTCCATGCGGATGGGATCGTTCTTGCCCTGCGGCTTTTCCCAGACCGAGATGCCGGGAATGCGCGACATTTCCTGCCACGCGTAGGTCACGGCCTCGAAGCCGCGGTCCTGCGCGTGCGGGCCGCCGGCCTGGAAGGCCATCATGAAGCCCTGGCCGGTGGTGTGCTGCACCGCGTAGGCGATCTCGAAGCTCAGCTTGTTCAGGCGCGACAGGATTTCCATCGACACGCCGACCCAGGCGCGCGGGCCGGCGCGGCGCCATTGTTCCAGCGCCTTGGACGACGCGGCCACCAGCTTGGCGGCGGGCACGCGCGGATAGGTGATGCCCAGGTCGAAGCCGTAGGGCGAGGCCTCGCCGCCCACGCTGCCTTCGGCGCCCGGCAGGTCCAGCGGGAAGGGCTTGCCGCGCAGCGCCTCGAAGGCGGCGCGGCCGTCGTCATTGGCGGTCTCGCCGTAGTTGCGCGGGCTGGGCGACTCGGCAAACGGGCTCCAGTAGCCGCGCAGCGCGGCGGCGGCCATGGCCTGTTCCAGCAGGGCCTGATGACGCTCGAAGAATTGCTCTGACACTGTGTCTCTCCAAAATGAATGATGTCGGCCTGGCGAACGCCGGCTCAGGTTTCCTGGTCGAAGTCGATGACCAGGCGGTCGCTGACCGGAAAGCTCTGGCAGCTGAGGATGAAGCCGCGCGCGACCTCGTAGTCTTCCAGCGCGAAGTTGGCGTCCATGTCCACCTCGCCCTCGACGACCTTGCAACGGCAGGTGGAACACACCCCGCCCTTGCACGAGTACGGCAGCTCTATCCCTTGCGCCAGCGCCGAATCCAGCACGCTGTCCTTGTTCTTGTCGATAACGAACATCCTGCTGTGGCCGTCCTGCACCACGGTGACCTCGCACTGCCCCTTGCCGGGAGCCTGTCGGGCTTCCTGGCCGGTGCGCAGGGCGCGCGGTCCCTTGGGCGCGCCGAACAGCTCGAACTTGATGTTCGACTTCGGAATGCCGCGGGCCTGCAGGCGCTCGACCACGCTCTCGGTCATGGTCTGCGGACCACAGACAAAAGCGTAATCGATATCGGTCGGGCTCATCCAGGCCGACATGAGCTGGTCGACCTTGTCGCCGTCCAGGCGGCCGTTGAACAGTTCGATGTCCTGGGTTTCGCGGCTCATGACATAGACCAGCGAAAAGCGGTCCATGTACAGGTTCTTCAGGTCCTCGATTTCCTCGCGGAACAGCACGGCCGACGAGGCGCGGTTGCCGAAGAACAGCGTGAACTTGCTCTTGGGCTCGGTCGACAGCGCGGTCTTGACCAGCGAGAACACCGGGGTGATGCCGCTGCCGACCGCGAAGGCCACGTAATGGCGTTCCTGCTCGGGCGAGAAATCGACGGTGAAATTGCCCGCCGGCGCCATCACTTCCAGGGTCTGGCCGGGTTGCAGCTCATGGTTGGCCCAGCTGGAGAACGCGCCCTCGTCCACTTTCTTGATCGCCACGCGCAGGCGCTTGTCGCTGGGGGCCGAACAGATCGAATACGAGCGGCGCAGCTCTTCGCCGTTGAGCTGGGTGCGCAGGGTCAGGTACTGGCCCGGCAGGAAGGCGAACTCGTCGACCAGCGTCTCGGGCAGGTCGAACGTCACCACCACGGCGTCGCGCGTGTTGCGCGCGACCGAGGCGACCTTCAGGGAATGGAATTGGTTCTGGCTCATTGTCTCAACCACTCAGTGGGTCTTGAAATAATCGAAGGGCTCGTGGCAGGCGACGCAGCGGTACAGCGCCTTGCACGACGTGGAGCCGAAATCGCTGACCAGACGCGTGTCGCGCGAGCCGCAACGCGGGCACTCGATGGCGGGCGCGGCGCGGCGTCGGCTGATGCCGGAGATGTCGACGGCGCGCTCGGCGGGCGCGGCGATGCCGTAGCCCTTGAGCGCGGCGCGGCCCTTCTCGCTCATCCAGTCGGTGGTCCAGGCCGGCGCCAGGCGGGTCTCGACGCGCACGTCGTCGACGCCGTGCCGCGCCAGCGTGGCCGCGATGTCCTGCGTGATCTCGCGCATGGCCGGACAGCCCGAGTAGGTGGGCGTGATCACGACCACGCAGGTCTCGCCGTCCCAGCTCACGTCGCGCACCACGCCCAGGTCCACCACGGAAAGCACGGGGATCTCCGGATCCGGCACTTCCTGCAGCCAGTCGAAGACCTGGCCGGCGGACACGGGCGCCATGGCGTTCACCACTTGGCTCCCGGATAGGCGCGCGGCAGGAATTGCATCTCGGCCAGCACGTAGCCCAGTTCCTCGCTGTGCCGGCCCTGGCGGCCGCCGCGATGGGCGGGATGGCCGGCGGCTGCGGCGTCCGGCACGGACAGCGTAGCCTCGCCCAGCACTTCGGCCACGTGGCGGGCCCAGGGCTCGCGCAGCGAGGACAGCAGACAGCCGATGCCGCGCGCGGCCAGATCCTGGTCCACGGCGTCGTCAAAGAACAGCTCGCCCGTGAAGCGCCAGGCGTCGTCGATGGCGGCCTGCATCTTGGCGTGGCTTTCGGCCGTGCCGTCGCCCAAGCGCACCACCATGTCCGAAGAACGGCGCACGTGATAGGTGACTTCCTTGAGCGCCTTGGCGGCGATGGCCGCGACGCGTTCGTCGGCGGACTGCTCCAGCTTCTGCAGCAGGAAGTAGTGCCAGACGTCGAACAGGAACTGGCGTGCCATGGTGTCGGCGTAGTTGCCGTTGGCGCGCTCGACCAGCAGCGCGTTGTGGAACTGGTGCGCGTCGCGCAGATAGGCCAGCGCGTCTTCGTCGCGGCCCGCGCCCTCGACCTCGCCGGCCAGGGTCAGCCACATACGGGCCTGGCCCAGCAGGTCCAGCGCGGTGTTGGTCAGCGCCAGATCCTCTTCGAGGATGGGGCCGTGGCCTGTCCATTCGCCCAGGCGCTGCGACAGGATGAGCGTGGTGTCGCCCATGCGCAGCAGGAATTCAAAAAAATGCTTGTCCATGTCTCCCCCTCCCGCCTTACATGTGCTTGATTTCTTCGGGCATCGGGAAGAACGTGGGATGCCGGTAGACCTTGCTGTTGGCCGGCTCGAACAGCGGATCCTTGTCGCCGGGGCTGCTGGCCGAGATGTCCGACGCGCGCACGACCCAGATGCTCAGGCCTTCGTTGCGGCGCGTGTAGACGTCGCGCGCATGGTTGATGGCCATTTCGGCGTCGGGCGCGTGCAGGCTGCCGACATGCTTGTGCGCCAGGCCGTGCTGGCTGCGGATGAACACTTCCCACAGGGGCCAGTCTTTGCTCATGATGGATGTCCTCGGTGCCGGGCGCGCGGCGCGCGTCCTGGTCTGCAATGGATAAAAAATAGGCCTGAAAATCAGTTGTTCCTGCTGCTGGCTTCTCACCCGCAACCGGGTATCGCCCCATCCGGGTCGCGCGGAGCCGGCTTTGCCGGTCCGCAGCGACGCCCCCTTGAGGGGGAGCGCGCAGCGCTTCGGGGGTGGGCCCACCCCCTACGCGGCTTTGCGTGTCGCCTGTTTGTCGGCGTGGGCGACGAGCGCGTCGCGCACCCAGGCACCGTCTTCGTGCGCCTTGACGCGGGCGGCCAGGCGTTCGCGATTGCAGGGGCCGTTGCCCTTGATGACCGCGTAGAACTCGTTCCAGTCGATCTCGCCGAAGTCGTAGTGGCCGCGCTCGGCGTTCCACTTGAGATCGGGATCGGGCACGGTCAGGCCCAGGTACTCGGCCTGCGGCACGGTCTGGTCCACCATCTTCTGGCGCAGCTCGTCGTTGGTGAAGAGCTTGATCTTCCAGGCCATGGACTGGGCGCTGTTGGGCGAATCGGCGTCGCTGGGACCGAACATCATCAGCGCGGGCCACCACCAGCGGTTCAGCGAGTCCTGCACCATGGCCTTCTGCTCGGGCGTGCCGTGCAGGCACATCTGCATCAGCAGGTCGTAGCCCTGGCGCTGGTGGAAGGACTCTTCCTTACAGACGCGCACCATGGCGCGCGCATAGGGGCCGTAGGAACAGCGGCACAGCGGGATCTGGTTGATGATGGCCGAGCCGTCGACCAGCCAGCCGATCATGCCGATGTCGGCCCAGCTGAGCGTGGGGTAATTGAAGATGCTGGAGTACTTGGCGCGGCCGCTGTGCAGGTCGTCGATCAGGTCGTCGCGCGACACGCCCAGCGTCTCGGCGGCGCTGTACAGGTACAGGCCGTGGCCGGCCTCGTCCTGGACCTTGGCCAGCAGGATGGCCTTGCGCTTGAGCGAGGGCGCGCGGGTGATCCAGTTGCCTTCGGGCAGCATGCCCACGATTTCGGAATGCGCATGCTGCGAGATCTGGCGCACCAGCGTCTTGCGATAGGCGTCGGGCATCCAGTCCTTGGCCTCGATGCGCACGCCATCGTCAATGCGGCGCTGGAAGGCCTGTTCCGCGCCCTCGAGCTGGTCGGCGGACTTGACCTGCTTGACGCCGGTCTCGACGAGTTGAGCGTACATGTGTGTCTCCTTGAGACGGTTTGCGAAAACGCAAAGCTGGCGCCGCGCAGTGCCGTCATGTCATACGGCGATTATTTAATACAAAAAATCCATTGTCAAACTCAAATCTGTATCACATTGGATTTATGTATCATATTGCCGAACTCGATACCGGCCGCCCGCGGCCCTACTTATGGCAAACCCTCAGTCGCCCCTGGACCGCTTTCTGTCGCGCTTGATCAAGAGCGATCCGCCCCGGGCAAAATCGCTCTGCGTCAGCCTGCTGGGCGATGCGCTGGCGCCGCACGGCGGCGCCATCTGGCTTGGCGACCTGATCGAGCTGCTGGCGCCGCTGGGCATCAATGAGCGGCTGCTGCGCACCAGCGTCTTTCGCCTGGTCGCGCAAAACTGGCTGCAATCGGAACGGCATGGCCGCCGCAGCCTGTACCTGATTTCGGAGCAGGGGCAGCGCCACACGGCGCACGCCTCGCAGCGCATCTACGAAGGCGCGCCGCAGGACTGGAACGGGGAATGGACGCTGGTGGCCCTGCCCCGGATCGGCAATGGACTGGCCGAGCGCGCCGAGCTGCGCCGGGAACTGGTGTGGGAAGGCTTCGGCATGATCGCGCCGGGGCTGTTCGCCCATCCGCATACCCAGGCCAGCGCGGCGCATGACATCCTGGAAAAGCTCGGCATTCCCGACCGCGCCCTGGTGCTGTCGGCGCGCGACCTGGCCGATGCCGGCGGCCTGCCGATAGCCAGCCTGGCCTCCCAGTGCTGGAACCTGGACGACGTGGCCGAGCAATACCGGGCGTTCAGCAAGAATTTCGGGCCGCTGGAAAAACTGCTGGAAGCGCCGCCCTCGCCCGCTGAAGCCTTCGTCATCCGCGTCCTGTTGCTGCACAATTGGCGCCGGATCGTCCTGCACGACCCCCACCTGCCCGGCCCGATGCTGCCCGACAACTGGCCCGGACGCGCGGCGCGCGAACTCTGCGGGCGTCTCTACTGGCGCGTGTTCGACGCCTCGGAAGCGCACCTGGACGCGCTGGCCGCCCGCGACAATGAGCGCTACACGCCGCTCACGGCGGACGTGGAGGCGCGCTTCGGCGGCCGACCCGCCTGATTCGATGAAAAGTCATTGGATCCGGGGCCGGATGCGCCGCCCCAGGTAGCGCCACGCCCGGCGCGGCGGCCCGCGGAATTGCCTGCGCGCCATGATCCGGCGGACCGGGCTCAGAGATCGTTCGCCTCCGACGGCATGACTACATCCAGCGTATCCAGATGCTGCTCGCCGATGGCGCCGGCGCCGGATCCCGGCCGCTCCAGCCCCCGCGCCCGCGCGATGAAGGACAGGGTCCAGCGCGCCTGGATCGGACGTCCCAGCGCCACGCCGGTATCCGCGTCCACGCCGCTGGGCACATCCAGCGCCAGCACGGGCACATCCCAGCGATTGACCGTGTCCACCAGCGCCTGCCAATCGGCGCCCAGGGGACGGTTCAGGCCGATGCCGAACAGGCCGTCGATGACCAGCCCGGGCACGAAACCCGGTTCCAGCGCGGACAGCGTCCCGCCGCCAGCGGCCACCCACCCGTCGTAGGCGCGGGTGGCATCGGGAGGCAGCTTCTGCGGGCCGGCGGGCAGCAGCACGCGCACGTCGTGCCCCATCGCCCGCAGCACGGTCGCCGCGACCAGGGCGTCGCCGCCATTGTTGCCGGGGCCGGCCAAGGCCAGCACCGGCGTACCGGGCGCGATCCGGGCCGCCACAAAGCGGGCCGCAGCCGCGCCCGCCTGCGGCATCAGCTGCCGGCCGGCAGCCAGCGCCTGGCGCTCGGCCTCGCGGATCCGGGAAACGGGATAGCAAGACGGCATGGCGGGCTCCGGAATGCCGGCGGGCCGGATGCCCGCCTGGGGCCGTCAGACCTTGAGGAAATGCTCGCGGTAGTACTTCAGCTCGTCGATCGACTCGTAGATGTCCGCCAGCGCTTCGTGGCGGCTCTTCTTCTCGAAGCCCTTGTAGACGGCCGGCGCCCAGCGGCGAGCCAGTTCCTTCAGCGTGCTGACGTCGAGGTTGCGGTAGTGGAAGAACTTCTCGAACCTCGGCATGTAGGCGAACATGAAGCGGCGGTCCTGGCTGATGGTGTTGCCGCACAGCGGCGACTTGCCGGCCGGCACGTGCTGCGACAGGAACTCCAGCAGGATATCCTCGGCCTGGGCCTCGTTGATGGTCGAGGCGCGGACCTTGTCGATCAGGCCGCTCTTGCCGTGCGTCGACTTGTTCCAGTCGTCCATGGCGTCGAGCAGGCTGTCGGGCTGGTGCAGCACCAGCACGGGGCCTTCCGCGACCACGGTCAGGTCGGGCTCGGTCACCACGACGGCGACTTCGATGATGCGTTCTTTCTCAGGTTCGAGGCCCGTCATTTCCATGTCGAGCCAGACCAGGCGGTTTTCGTTCACAGCCATATAATTTGCCTATAAAACACGCGATTTTCGCATATCCCTTACCGAGCCCCCGACCCGCACATGTTCACCCTGTTGTTCGTCGCCTTCCTGCTGATCGACGTTGCCGTGCGCCTGTGGCTGGCCACGCGCCAGATCCGCCATGTCGCCCGCAACCGCGAACAGGTGCCAGCCGAATTCTCGCACCGCATCGGCCTGACCAGCCACCAGCGCGCGGCGGACTACACCGTGGCGCGCGTGCGGCTGGGCATGCTGGAGCGGACCTACGACGCCATCGTGCTGGTGGGCCTGACCCTGCTGGGCGGCCTGCAGGCCATCGACCTGATGGTGGGCCAGCTTACCAGCAATGACTTCCTGCGCCAGATGCTGCTGCTGGTGGCCGTGGCGCTGCTGCTGGGCCTGCTGGGGCTGCCGTTCACGCTGTGGCGGCAGTTCAGATTGGAAGCCCGTTTCGGTTTCAACCGCATGACACCCGAGTTGTTCGTGGCGGACGCGCTCAAGGGCCTGCTGGTGGCGGCGGTGCTGGGGTTGCCGCTGGCCGCCGCCGTGCTGTGGCTGATGGGCAGCGCCGGCGCGTACTGGTGGGCCTGGGCCTGGGGCCTGTGGATGGTATTCAACCTTGCGCTGCTCATCATCTATCCCATGTTCATCGCCCCGCTGTTCAACAAGTTCACGCCCTTGACCGACCCCGATCTGGCCGGACGCATCCAGCGCCTGGCGCAGCGCTGCGGCTTCGCGCTCAACGGCCTGTTCGTGATGGACGGCTCGCGCCGTTCCGCGCATGGCAACGCCTACTTCACCGGCTTCGGCCGCTCGCGCCGCATCGTCTTCTTCGACACGCTGCTGGCGCGCCTGAACGGCGACGAGATCGAGGCCGTGCTGGCCCATGAGCTCGGCCATTTCGCCAAGCGCCACATCATCAAGCGCATCTGCTTCAGCTTCGGCGCCGCCCTGGTATTCTTCGCGCTGCTGGGCTGGATATCCCAGCAGCCGTGGTTCTATGTGGGGCTGGGCGTGCTGCCGCAGCTGGGCGGCCGCAACGACGCCATGGCGCTGCTGCTGTTCTTCCTGGTGATTCCGGTCTTCACCTTCGTGTTCACGCCGCTGGCCAGCTGGTATTCGCGCCGCGACGAATTCGAAGCCGACCGCTATGCCGCCGAGCAGAGCTCGCCCGAACGACTGGTATCCGCCCTGGTCAAACTCTACGACGACAACGCCGCCACCCTGACGCCCGATCCCGTGCATTCCGCCTTCTACGACAGCCATCCTCCCGCCGCCGTGCGCATCCGTCACCTGATGGCGCCGGCCGCATGAGCGCACGCGATCGCTCCCCCCAACGCCCACAGCAGGGCGCCGCGGCCGCCGTCACCGGCGCGCAGAACGAAGGCCGCATCATCGCGGCCCATGGCCGTCACTACACGGTGGAACTCGACGACGGCGTCCTGCGCAAGTGCTTCCCGCGCGGCAAGAAGGCCGGGGCAACGGTCGGCGACCGGGTCCGCATCACGCCGCAGGGCAGCGACGAAGGCGCGATCGATGCGATCCTGCCGCGCCGCAACCTGCTGTACCGCTCGGACGAGATGCGCTCCAAGCAATTCGCGTCCAACGTCGATCAGCTGCTGATCGTGGTCGCGGTCCAGCCCACCTTTTCCGACGATCTGACCGGGCGCGCGCTGGCCGGCGCCTGGAGCGCCGGCATCTCGCCGCTCATCATCCTGAACAAGACCGACCTGGCCGACGCCCTGCCCGCCGCCCGCGAACGGCTGGCGCCAATCGCGGCGCTGGGCGTGGACATCATCGAGCTGAGCGCGCTGGAACCGGCGCGGGTCCATACGCTGCTGGCGCCGCGCCTGGCGGGCAAGACCAACCTGCTGCTGGGACAGAGCGGCATGGGCAAGTCCACCCTGCTCAACGCGCTGGTGCCAGACGCCGCCGCGCCCACGCGCGAACACTCGACCGCGTTGGACATGGGCAAGCACACCACCACCAGCACGCGGCTGTACCACCTGCCCGATCCGGGCGGCGACCTGATCGATTCACCGGGATTCCAGGCATTCGGCCTGCAGCACCTGACCCGCGAGGACATCATCCGCGGCTTTCCCGAATTCGCCGGTCCGATCGAAGCCTGCCGCTTCTACAACTGCAGCCACCGCCATGAGCCGGGCTGCGGCGTGGTCGCGGCGCTGGAGGCGGGCGCCATCCATCCCGCGCGCTATGCGCTGTATCAACGGGTATTGGAAGAGAACGAAGCGGGCCAGCAGCGGTATTGAGACTTGGCGCCGACGCGCCAGGCACTCAACGCGGCTGGAAGCCGTGATTCAGCAGGTGGTACAGATTGCGCAGCATGCCCGCGGTCGCGCCCCAGATGAAGTACTTCCCATAAGGCATGCCGTAGTAATGGCGCACGCGGCCATCGTCCAGCCGCGCCTCGTACAGGCGGTGATTGGCCGGGTCCATCAGGAAGGACAACGGCACCTCGAACACCTCGGCCACCTCGAACGCGTCCGGCGCCAGCTGGAAGCCGGGCCGCACCAGGGACACGACGGGGATGATGGAGAATCCGGTCGCCGTCAGATAAGGCGGCATGCTGCCCAGCACCTCGACGTGCTCGGCCGGCAGTCCGGTTTCCTCGCGCGCCTCGCGCAGCGCGGCGTCTTCCGGCGTGGGATCACTGGTTTCGATACGGCCGCCGGGAAAGCTGATCTGGCCGGCATGGTCATACAGGTGCGCGGCGCGCTGAGTCAGCAGGATGCTGACGCCCTGCTCGCGGGTCACCAGGGGAATCAGCACGGCGGCAGGCACCGGCGTGCCTTCGCGGCCGGGATAGCGCAAGTCGTTGTCGCGCGAGAGTTCGAGCTTCCAGGTGGAAGGCTGACTCAGCGTTCCGCGCAGCGCGGCGGGCGTGAGCAGGCCGGCGGGCACGGCCGGCAGCGAATCATTGGCCACGACCCAGGGCTGGGAAGCCGGATCGAAACCGGGACGGGCCAGCGGCCGTCGGGGCCGCGGGGAGGACGAGGAATCAGACATACGGCTCTGTGTAAAGAAAAAGGCACCCTCGCAGGTGCCTTTTTAACCCGGAAATCCGTGCCGGACGAAAACGCGGGAAAGCGTGAGCGTCCGACACAGATAGGGCCGTGTGCCGATAAGCGATCAAGCCGCCGAGGCTTGCTTGCTGACCAGCTTTTCCTTGATGCGAGCCGACTTGCCCGAGCGGTTGCGCAGGTAGTACAGCTTGGCGCGGCGCACGTCGCCGCGGCGCTTGACTTCGATGCCGGCGATCTGCGGCGAGTACAGCTGGAACGTACGTTCCACGGCTTCGCCCGACGAGATCTTGCGCACGGTGAACGCGGAGTTCAGGCCGCGGTTGCGCTTGGCGATCACGACGCCTTCGAAGGCCTGCACGCGCTTGCGGGTGCCTTCAACGACGTTCACGCTCACGACGACGGTGTCGCCAGGAGCAAAAGCAGGCATGGCCTTGCCGCCGGTCAGGCGGGCAATTTCTTCCTGTTCCAGGATAGCGATGAGGTTCATTGAAACTCCTAGTTCATCTTGCCTTTGCGGGCTAACAACTTTTTGCCGTCCGATTTTGTTCGTTGTCCAAAATCCAAAGCCCCAGATCAGGGATAGGGATTGCCGTGGGAAAGACTCCCGGGCGCCAGACAACGGATATGCCGCAAGCAGAGGATGAGATTTGGCAAACCAATGATTCTACACCAGAATCTCCAAAAATAGCCAAGTCTGGAGGCGCGACTGGACGGGAGCATGCCCACGGGTGTATCTTGCGAGTCCTATTGAGTAGACATCTATACAAATTTTCCATGCCAGGTCGTCAGGAATGGCGACAAGAACGCCGGCCTGAACCTTCCGGCGTTCTTGCCCGCCCATTTGCGGTACCCTTGCGGCCTTGTAACAAACACGTCACCAAGCAGCTCCCTCACCATGTCGTATTCGTCCCTGGTATTGGTCGTCCTGGCCGCGATGGCCCACGCAACGTGGAACCTTCTGGCCAAGCGAGCCGCCATGGTGGGCGCGCCCTTCGTCTTCGCCTACGGCCTGTGTGCCTCGGTGCTCTACGCGCCCTGGGTGGTCTGGGTGCTGCTGCACGACGGCATGCAATGGTCCTGGATGGTGGTCGGCGCCATTCTGACGTCCAGCCTGTTGCACCTGGGCTACAGCCTGTGCCTGCAGCGCGGCTACCAGGTGGCGGACCTGTCCGTGGTCTATCCGATTGCCCGGGGCACCGGCCCGCTACTCTCGACCACCGGGGCGTTCATCCTGTTGAATGAGCCCGCCAAGGCCAGCGGCATCGCCGGCATGCTGTGCGTGGTGATCGGCGTGTTGCTCATCGCCACGCAAGGCAGGCTGGCCATCTTCCGCCAGGCCCAGGCCTGGGTCGGCGTGCGCTGGGGCGTGGTGATCGGTCTGTTCATCGCCGCCTACACGGTGGTCGACGCCTACGGCGTGAAAGTGCTGCTGATCAGCCCCGTGCTGTTCGACTGGTTCACCTGTGTCACGCGCACCACCATGATGACGCCTCACATGCTGCGCCGCCGGGCCCAGAACTGGCAATCGATGCGCGGCTATTGGCACCTGGCGCTGGCCGTGGGCTTCCTGTCGCCGCTGGGCTACATCTTGGTGCTGTTCGCGCTGCAGGATGGCGCGCCGCTGAGCCTGGTGGCGCCGGCCCGGGAAATGTCGATGATGCTGGGCACCCTGGCTGGCATGTTCCTGCTGCGCGAGAAGGTAGGCATCGGCCGGCTGCTGGGCTGCTTCTCCATCCTGGCGGGCGTTGTCCTGCTGGGTTCAGCCTGACGGGCGTCGTTCAGCGCGACTCCGCCTGATCGGCACCCGCTGTCGGATCCGGTCCACCTGAAAAATCCTGGACGGCAAGCATCGCCCCCCTGCCCCTGCGCGCCGGACATGCCCGGCGTTGCGCCAAGGTCAGAATCCGCCGGCAGCGCCCAGCCACATCAGCGCCGGAATCATGGCGCCCCAGGCCAGCACCAGCAGCACATCCGCCACCTTGCTCTTCATGCTGAGCTGATCCGCCACCGGCTCGACGGTGGCATTGCCCAGCGTACGCTCGCGCGGCAGGCGCGCGGCGCTTTCTCCGGCCTTGCCCTTGCTCGCCGCGTCGTCCTGGGCGGGCGCGGGAAACGGCCACTTGGCCGGCAGCGACGCCAGTCGGCTGCTCGCGCGGGCAGGCTGCGCCTTGCCGGGCATGGACACCGCAAGGCGGGCGCCAAGCGCGCGCAGACGCGTCAGCGGTCCACGGGCGGGATTCAGATCCAGCGCCAGCGCATCAGGCATGGCGGAGAGGTTTCCGGTGTTCATGGGAACTCCTTGTATTCATGGCCACGCAAGCGCTTGGCCCATCGGCTAGACGACACAGGCTCCGGCCCGACAGGCCCGGCGCGATCGGACTACGACTCGAACAGCGACAACTGCCCGGCGGCCGCGGCGCGCAGCGGGCTGCGGCCACGGACATAGCCGCTGGCGATGCCAGCGGTCGAGGCATGGGGGACCCCTGAAGACGCTTTCGCGCCAGCCGGGGATGGGAAAACGGGGGATGAGGCATCGCGCGCGCCGTCCAGGCCGATCGCGACGGGCGGCACGAACTGGTCGCAGCTGAGCTGCAGGCGGCTGCGGTTCAGGCCCAGCTTGCGCGCGGCCATGGAAAAGCGCTGGCGCAGCAGGTCGGCCCAGATGCCGGTGCCGCGCATGCGCGAACCGAAGTTGGGATCGTTGCGGCGACCGTTGCGCAGGTCTTCGATGCGATGCAGGACGCGCTGGGCGCGGTCCGGAAAATGGGCGTGCAGCCAGTCCTCGAACAGGGTCTTGACCTCCCAGGGCAGGCGCAGGACCGTATAGCTGGCGTAGTGCGCGCCAGCCGTCTTGGCTGCCTCCAGGATGTGTTCCATGGACTCGTCGTTGATGAACGGAATGATGGGCGCCACCAGCACGCCCACCGGCACGCCGGCGTCGGTCAGGCTGCGCACCGCCTCCAGCCGGCGCCAGGGCGCGGCGGCGCGCGGCTCCAGGCTGCGGGCCATGGCCGCGTCCAGCGTGGTGACGCTCATGTAGACGACGACCAGGTTGTGGCGGGCCAGTTCGGCCAGCAGATCCAGGTCGCGCGCGACCAGGGCGTTCTTCGTGACGATGGTGAGCGGATGCCGGGTTTCCAGCATCAGTTCCAGCAGGCCGCGCGTCAGGCGCCATTCACGCTCGATGGGCTGGTAGGCGTCGGTGGCCGAGCCGATGTTGATGGGCGACGGCTTGTAGCCCGGCCGGCTCAGTTCCGCGCGCAGGGCCTCGACGGCGTTGGCCTTGGCCACCAGCCGGGTTTCGAAGTCCAGACCGGGCGAATAGCCCAGGTAGGCATGGGTGGGACGGGCATAGCAGTAAACGCAACCGTGCTCGCAGCCGCGGTAGGGATTGACCGCCACATCGAAGGGAATGTCGGGCGAATCGTTGCGCGACAGCATCTTGCGCGCGGCCTCGGCCGTGACCTGGGTCTTGGGCGCGGCGGGTTCGCGGCGCTGGTCGGGCACGATGGGAATGACGGGAGCGATTCGGGAGGGCTGGCCGGAAACGGCCGGCGTAGCGGCGTCGTCTTCGCCAGGAAAGGCGGCGGCGCGCTCGGTCAGGCTCGACGAAGCCTCTGAGGAAAAATCGGGGACGGGATCTACGAAATCTGCCGGCAGTCCGGAGGCGGACCAGCCGTCGTCGACCTGTACGCGTTCGTCGGATTGGAAGCGATGTCGAACATTAGTAACCGCACCCCGACCGCGCAAGGCGGCGGGGGCGGCAGCCGGGGACCCAGAACCGGCGGGAAAAGAATGATCGATGCTTGCCATAGAAAGCACTGTACAAAAACACAGTGGTTTTAGCAAGCCCCGAAAGACTTTTCTTAAGACAGCCCCACTTTACCGCAAGACGCCGGCTCCGTTGCGACAATTCGATTTCATCTTGCGAGATGGGCCGGAAACCCGCGCCAGCATTGGTTTTGGAAGAAAAACAACAGCAATCCGGGGAGACGAAAAAGCGCTCCGCGCCCCGGATCCGCAGGCCCCTTAGCGCAGCATGCCGGCGGCCGCCGTCTGATGCGTCGCTTCGTCGATCAGGATGAACGCGCCGGTCGCCGGCACGTCCGCATAACGATCAACGGCGAGCGCATCGCGCGTCGTGAACGACACCCGGCCAATGTCGTTCATGCGCAGCACGCCTTCCGTGTTCTCGACTTCCTGCAGCTCATGGATATCACGATGCGACAGCACCGCGCGCACCTTCGCCGACGTCAGCCGCGTGCCCGACTTGAGCAGATACTTGCGCGCCGGGTTGAGCGGCTGCGAATCGAGCCAGCACAGTTCGGCCTCGAACTCGCGCGACACCTGCGCGGGCGCGGCCGCATGCGCGATCACGTCGCCGCGCGACACATCCACGTCGCGGTCCAGCACCACCGTGACGGAATCGCCCGCCACCGCCTCGTCCAGCTCGCGATCGAATGCCAGCACACGGCTCACCACCGCGTCCACACCAGACGGCTGCACCGTGACGGCATCGCCGGGCCGCAGCACGCCGCTGGCGACGCGGCCGGCATAGCCACGGAAGTCGTCCTTGCGATCGCCGTCATGGCGCGCCACGCGCTGCACCGGGAAGCGCAGCGGCAAGGCGCCGCCGTCGTTCTGCACGTCCAGCGCCTCCAGCAACGCCAGCAGGGGTTGGCCCTGGTACCAGGGCGTCTTCGGCGACGACGCAACCACGTTGTCGCCGTTCAGCGCCGACAGCGGCAGCGCGTCGAAATGCGCGATGCCCAGCTTGGCCGCCAGCTCGGCGTAGGCGGCGCGGATGCGTTCGAACACGGCCTGGTCCCACTCCACCAGGTCCATCTTGTTCACCGCGACCACGATATGGCGGATGCCCAGCAGCCTGGCGATGGTGCTGTGGCGCTTGGTCTGCGGCAGCAGCTTGCCATCGGCAGCGCGGGTGGCGTCGATCAGGATGACGGCCACGTCGGCGGTGGACGCGCCGGTCACCATGTTGCGCGTGTACTGCTCATGGCCCGGCGCGTCGGCGATGATGAACTTGCGCGCCGGCGTCGAGAAATAGCGGTAGGCCACGTCGATGGTGATGCCCTGCTCGCGCTCGGCCTCCAGGCCGTCCGTCAGCAGCGAGAAGTCGATGCCGTCTCCGGCCACGCGCTTGTACTTGGCGCGCGCGATGGCATCGAGCTGGTCGGCGAACACGCCCTTGCTGTCGTACAGCAGGCGGCCGATCAGCGTGGACTTGCCGTCATCCACCGAACCGGCGGTGATCAGGCGCAGCACGCCGCGGTCGGCGCTGGAAAGAAAAGAGTCGTTGATGGCGTTCATGTGCGTTCCTTGCGGCCGGCCTTCAAGCCGGCGAGCCCCGGTGCGCGGCCGGAGCGGTCGGGTGCTTGCGCGGGATCAGAAGTAGCCTTCCTTCTTGCGGCGCTCCATCGAGGCCTCGGAAGTCTGGTCGTCCATGCGGGTGGCGCCGCGCTCGGTGATGTCGGTCACCGCGGTCTCGGCGATGATGGCGGCCGTGTCGGCGGCATCGGACGCCACCGGGCAGGTGCAGGAGATGTCGCCCACGGTGCGAAAGCGCACCTGCAGCCGCTCGACCTGTTCGCCTTCCTGCGGCGGCGTCAGCCGCGTCACCGGCACCAGCAGCCCCTTGCGCCGCACCACCTCGCGCTCGTGCGCGTAGTAGATCGACGGCAGCGCCAGGCGTTCGCGCTGAATGTATTGCCACACGTCCAGCTCGGTCCAGTTCGAAATCGGGAATACACGCATGTTCTCGCCGCGATGCACGCGGGTGTTGAACAGGTTCCAGACTTCCGGCCGCTGGGCCTTCGGATCCCATTGGCCAAACTCGTCGCGGAACGAGAAGATGCGCTCCTTGGCGCGCGCCTTTTCCTCGTCGCGCCGGGCGCCGCCGATGCAGGCGTCGAAGCCGAATTCCTCGATCGCTTCCAGCAGCGTCACCGCCTGCGCGGCGTTGCGCGAATCGGTCTCGCGCCGCAGCACCACGCTGCCGCGCTTGATCGAATCCTCGACGCTGCGCACGATCAGGGTCTCGCCCAGCTCGGCGGTGCGCGCGTCACGGAAATCGATCACCTCGCCGAAGTTGTGGCCAGTGTCGATATGCATCAACGGAAACGGAAAGCCGCCCGGGCGGAAGGCCTTTTCGGCCAGGCGCAGCAGCACGACCGAATCCTTGCCGCCCGAGAACAGCAGCACCGGCCGTTCGCACTCGGCGGCGACCTCGCGCAGGATGAAGATGGCTTCCGATTCCAGCCAGTCCAGGTGGCTGCGTTGAATCACGGCAGACATTGGGTGTTCCCCTTGAATCATGGTTTTCGAATTCATGGCCGGCCAGCGTCGCCGGCGGGCGCGATGGCGATGACCCTATTGCCCGCGTGCAGGCCGCATTCCTTGGAGTCCGAGGACTCCCACCACCAGCGCCCTGCCCGCAGGTCTTCGCCCGGCCGCAAGGCGCGCGTACAGGGTTCGCAGCCGATGGACGGATAGCCCTGGTCGTGCAGCGGGTTGTACGGAATGCCCAGCGCGCGGATCACGGCCCAGACCTCGGCCTCGCTCCAGTCCGCCAGCGGGTTGAACTTGTAGAGGCCGAACGTGGCGTCCTGTTCTTCGCGCGCCAGCTCGCCGCGCGTGGCGGACTGGGCGCGCCGCTGCCCGGTGATCCAGGCGCCGCGTCCGGCCAGCGCGCGCTTGAGCGGCTCGACCTTGCGGATCTGGCAGCAAGCCTTGCGCAGCTCGACGCTTTCGTAGAAGGCATAGGCGCCATGCGCCGCCACGTGCGCGTCAACGGCAGCCTCGTCGGGCCGGTAGATCGTGACCTCGCGGCCGTAGCGCTGGCGGATCGCGTCCAGCACGCCCAGCGTTTCATCGTGCAGCCTGCCGGTGTCCAGCGTGAACACTTCCAGGTCCAGCCCGGCATCGAAAATGGCGTGCGTCAGCACCATGTCCTCGGCTGCCAGCGACGAGGCCAGCGCGGCGTCGGGATAGCGGCTCAGCACGTCGGCCAGGGTCTCGGTCAGCGTGCGCCAGCGCGCCGCCGCGCCGGCTTCCAGTTCGGGAGGCAGTTCAATCGTCGTCATGCTTGCACCGTGAAGATACGGGCCCGGCGCGGACGCGCCAGCAGGGTTTCGCCGTCGCGCAGATTCAGTTCCCGGTACAGCTGTTCCGGCACTTCGGCCTCGATGATGGCGTCCGAGTCCTGGCGCGCCAGTTCCAGATAGGCACTGGGGCCGGCCAGGTAGGCGTGCGACAGCCGCACCGCGATGCCCTCGCCGTCCGGCCGGTAGCGCTCGATGTCGAATTCATGCGGCCGCACATAGGCGGTGGCGCGCTCGCCGTCGGCCTGCGCCAGCTCCGGCGCCGGCAGCGACAGTCCCGCCCCCTGCCAGACGCCGCGCGTGGCCACGCCGGCCAGCGAATTGACGTCGCCGAGGAAGCCGTAGACGAAGGGCGTGGCGGGCGACTCCCAGACTTCGCGGGGCGTGCCCACCTGCTCGATGCGGCCCGAGTTCATCAGCACCACCCGGTCGGCCACTTCCAGCGCCTCTTCCTGGTCGTGCGTCACGAACACGCTGGCCACGTGCAGCTCGTCGTGCAGCCGGCGCAGCCAGCGGCGCAGCTCCTTGCGCACCTTGGCGTCCAGCGCGCCGAAGGGTTCGTCCAGCAGCAGCACGCGCGGCTCCACCGCCAGCGCGCGCGCCAGGGCGATGCGCTGGCGCTGGCCGCCCGACAGCTGGGCCGGATAGCGATCGGCCAGCCAGTCCAGCTGCACCAGTCCCAGCAGGTCGTGTACCTTGCGCTGGATCTGGTCCTCGGAAGGACGCTGCGAACGATGCTTGACGCGCAGGCCGAAGGCCACGTTCTCGAACACGGTCATGTGCTTGAACAGCGCGTAGTGCTGGAACACGAACCCGACCTGGCGCTGGCGCACGTCCACGGCGGTGGCGTCCTCGCCGGCGAACAGCACGCTGCCCGAGTCGGCCGATTCCAGGCCGGCGATGATCCGCAGCAGCGTGGTCTTGCCACAGCCGGACGGTCCCAGCAGCGCGACCAGCTCGCCGGTCTCGATATGCAGCGATACGTCGTTGAGCGCGCGGAACTGGCCGAAGCGCTTGGACAGGTTGCGGACTTCTATGCTCATGTTTGTCTCCGTCGGGCGCCGTGTCAGGCGGCGACCTGCGTGATGGCCACGGCGGGGCCGGGATACTCCGCGGGCTGATTGGCGGCCTGCAACTGCTTCGCGTTGCGCCACTCGACCAGGTTCTTGGCCACCAGCGTCACCAGCGCCAGCAGGGCCAGCAAAGAGGCCACGGCGAAGGCCGCCGAATACTGGTATTCGTTGTAGAGAATCTCGACGTGCAGGGTCATGGTGTTGGTCAGGCCGCGCACCTGGCCGGACACCACCGACACCGCGCCGAACTCGCCCATGGCGCGGGCGTTGCACAGGATGGCGCCATACAGCAGGCCCCACTTGATGTTCGGCAACGTGACGCGCCAGAAGATCTGCCAGCCGTTGGCGCCCAGCGTCAGCGCGGCCTGCTCTTCCTCGCTGCCCTGCGCCTGCATCAGCGGGATCAGCTCGCGCGCGACGAACGGAAAGGTCACGAACAGGCTGGCCAGGATGATGCCCGGCACGGCATAGACGATCTTGATGTCGTGCGCCTGCAGCCAGCCGCCGAACCAGCCCTGCGTGCCGAACAGCAGCACGAAGACCAGCCCCGCCACCACCGGCGACACCGAGAACGGCAGATCGATCAGCGTGATCAGGAACTGCTTGCCACGGAACTGGAACTTGGTGATGGCCCAGGCCGCGGCCACGCCGAACACCAGGTTCACCGGCAGCGCGATGGCCGCAACCAGCAGCGTCAGGCGGATCGCCGCCCAGGCGTCCGGCTCGACGATGGCCTCCAGGTAGAGCGCCCAGCCCTTGCGGAAGGCCTCGGCGAATACTGCGGCCAGCGGCACCAGCAGGAACAGCGCCAGGAACAGCAGCGCGATGCCCAGCAGGATGCCGCGCACCCAGCGCGGCTCGGTAAGGTGGGCGGGACGATGGTCGACGCTCATCAGGCTCTCCCGAGGCCGCGGCGGGCCTGCCAGCCCTGCAGCAGGTTGATGACGAACAGCAGCACGAAGGACAGCGCCAGCATCACCGTGGCGATGGCGGCCGCGCCGGCATAGTCGAACTGTTCGAGCTTGGCGATGATCAACAGTGGCGTGATCTCGGACACCATGGGCATGTTGCCGGCGATGAACACCACCGAACCGTACTCGCCCACCGCGCGCGCGAAGGCCAGCGCGAAGCCGGTCATCAGCGCCGGCAGCAGCGCGGGCAGCAGCACGCGGCGTATGGTCTGCCAGCGGTTGGCGCCCAGGCTGGCGGCGGCTTCCTCGATCTCGCGCTCGACGTCCTCGAGCACCGGCTGCACCGTGCGCACCACGAAGGGCACGCCGATGAAGATCAGCGCGATCACGATGCCCACCGGCGTGAACGCGATCTTCCAGCCGAACCACTCGGCCAGCGGCGCGCCCAGCCAGCCCTTCTGGGAATACAGCGCGGTCAGCGCGATGCCGGCCACCGCGGTGGGCAGCGCGAAAGGCAGGTCCACCAGCGCGTCCAGGATCTTCTTGCCCGGGAAGCGGTAGCGCACCAGCACCCAGGCCACGATGGTGCCGAACACCAGGTTCACCAGCGCCGCGATCAGGGACGCGCCGAAGGTGAGCTTGTAGGAAGCCACCACGCGCGGCGCCGCGACCGCGTCCCAGAAGCCCTGCCAGCCGAGCGAGGCGCTCTTGATGGGCAACGCGGCCAGTGGAATGAGCACCAGCAGGCTCAGGTAGAGCACCGCATAGCCCATGGAAATACCGAAGCCGGGCAGGACGCCCGGGCTGCGGCGGCGAACGGCAAAAGGCGCTTGCGCGCCCGTTGCCACCGGTGTCGAGGCTGAGGTCATGGCCGTCGTCCGATGGTCAGGAGATCACTTCTTCTGAGGCTGGTAGATCTGGTCGAAGGTGCCGCCGTCGCTGAAGTGATCCTTCTGCGCCTTGCGCCAGCCGCCGAAGATCTTGTCGTCGATCTTGACGAGCTTGACCTTGGGGAACTTGCTTTCGTACTTGGCCGCCACGTCCTTGTCGATGGGGCGGTAGTAGTTCTTGGCGATGATTTCCTGCGCCGCCGGCGTATACAGGAATTCCAGGTAGGCCTGGGCGGCGGCGCGGGTGCCCTTCTTGTCGACGATCTTGTCGACCACGGCCACCGGCGGCTCGGCCAGGATGGACAGCGAGGGCACCACGATGTCGAACTTGTCCGGACCCAGTTCCTCGAGCGCCAGGAAGGCCTCGTTCTCCCAGGCCAGCAACACGTCGCCCACACCGCGCTCGACGAAGGTGGTGGTGGCGCCGCGCGCGCCGGTATCCAGCACCGGCACGTGCTTGAGCAGCTCGCCGACGTAGGCCTTGGCCTTGTCCTCGCTGCCGCCGTTCTTTTCCAGCGCGTAGGCCCAGGCCGCCAGGTAATTCCAGCGCGCGCCGCCGGAGGTCTTGGGGTTGGGGGTGATGACCTGCACGCCATCCTTGACCAGGTCGTCCCAATCCTTGATCTGCTTGGGATTGCCCTTGCGCACCAGGAACACGATGGTGGAGGTATAGGGCGAGCTGTTCTGCGGCAGGCGGGCCTGCCAGTTTTCCGGCAGCAGGCCGCGGTCGGCGATCGCGTCGATGTCGTAGGCCAGTGCCAGCGTCACCACGTCGGCTTCCAGTCCGTCGATGACCGAGCGCGCCTGGCGGCCCGAGCCGCCGTGCGATTGGCGGATGGTCAGCTCGACGCCGGCCTTGTCCTTGTATTGCTTGGCGAAGGCGTCGTCGATCGCGCGGTATAGCTCGCGCGTCGGATCATAGGAGACGTTGAGCAGCGTCTGCTTCTGCTGCGCCTGGGCCGGCGCGATCGCCGCGAGCGACACCGTCACTGCAGCCAAGGCGGCCAGCCAACCCGCTTTCCTGAAAGACATCCCTTGCTCCCTGCGTCAGTTTGACAATGTGGAAGCAAGTTTGCAGGCGGGCCGATCTGAACGGAACGAATCATTTTTTGATTGTTAATCGCCGCCAAGCATATAGACACGGGTCATGGCGAATCCACGCCGCCTCGCCTTCGAGACACCATGCGCAGCGCGCACCCCTTGCGGAATGCCCACCGCGCCAGCCGTGGAGGCCCATAAAAAAACGCCGCGTTCCCAGCGGGGAATCGCGGCGTACTGGCGGCAAAGCCTGCGGGATGCGCTCAGGGCGCGCGGCCCTTCATGCATCCCGGCTATTTACTTATTCGGCTGGGGCGTGATGCGCAGGTACGGACGCACGGCCTTGTAGCCCTTTGGGAATTTCTGCTTGATCACGGCCTCGTCCTGCAGCGAGGGCACGATGATCACGTCGTCGCCGTCCTGCCAGTTAACCGGCGTGGCCACGCTGTGGCTGTCGGTAAGCTGCAGCGAGTCGATGACGCGCAGGATCTCGTTGAAGTTGCGTCCGGTGCTGGCCGGATAGGTGATGGTCAGGCGCACCTTCTTGTTCGGATCGATGATGAACACCGAGCGCACCGTCAGCGTGGCGTTGGCATTCGGGTGGATCATGTCGTACAGCTCGGAAACCTTGCGGTCCTTGTCGGCGAGGATCGGGAAGTTGACCGTGGTGGACTGGGTGTCGTTGATGTCCTCGATCCACTTGTTGTGCGATTCCTTGCCGTCGACGGACAGCGCCAGCACCTTCACGTTGCGCTTGGCGAACTCGTCGGCCAGCTTGGCGGTGTAGCCCAGCTCGGTGGTGCAGACGGGAGTGAAATCGGCGGGATGCGAGAACAGCACGCCCCAGCTGTTGCCCAGGAATTCATGGAAACGGATCGGGCCAACTGAGGATTCCTGTTCGAAATCGGGGGCGATGTCGCCCAGGCGTAGATGACTCATGGTGTCTCCTGCATGCGGATGAAGGTTGATCGAGGGCGGCCTGCCCGCGAGCGGGCGGACACGGCCGGCAAGGGCTCGTCGGCGGCCTGCGACGCCCGGGCTTGCATCCCGCAGCGGCAGCCATGCGACGATTCTTCCATCAAACTCGGTACGGGGGAAATACGCAAGACATATAACCTTATGCAATATTCATGACCCGAATTGAGCGCCCGCAATCCGATGGCGCGCGCAAAAAGAAAAGCC